>JAEYXO010000357.1 GCA_023431245.1 Pseudomonadota bacterium
TCGGCCTGCTTCTCGCGCACCATCATGTAGAGGCTGGACACCATGTTGAAGGCGGCGATGGCGATGATGAAAAACAGCAGCAGCGACATCATGCGCTTCTCCAATTCCACCGCGCGGAAGTAAGTCGCGTTGAAGCGCGACCAGTCGCTGACCGACACCTCCGGCGGCAGCAGCGCCAGCAGATCGCGCGCCCCCAGGCGCGCAAGAAAAAGGGCATCAAGCTTCAGGCGCACGCCCGAAACCCCGCCGTCCATGCGATAGAGGCGTTGCGCGTCCTCGATGTGCACCACCGCGAGCCCGGCGTCGATCTCGTAATGACCGACCTCGAAGGTGCCGGTCACCGTGAACTGGCGCAGTCGCGGCAGGATGCCCGCCGGCGTCACCTGTCCCTGGGGCGCGACCAGCACCACCCGCTCGCCGACGGTCACGCCCAGCGCGCGCGCCAGCGGCGCACCGAGCACGACGTTGTATTCGCCCGAGCGCAGGGATTCCAGCGTCCCGGAGCGCATGTGGGCGCCGATCTCGCTGACCTTCTCCTCGGCGGCGGGCTCGATGCCGCGCAACACGGCTCCGCGCACGTTGCCGCCGCTGGTCAGCAGGCCCTGCGCCGACACATAGGGCGCAGCGGCCACCACATGCCGGTTTTTCGCGGCCGCAGCCGCCACCGCCTGCCAGTCGCGCAGCGATTCGCCGAGGCCGGTGACCTGCACATGGGCCACCGCGCTCAGCATGCGGGTGCGAACCTCGCGCTGGAAACCGTTGAACACCGAGAGCACGGTGATCAGCACCGTCATGCCGAGCGCGATGCCGACCACCGAGATCAGCGAAATCACGGATATGAATTTCGTGCGCTGGCGCGAACGCGAGTAGCGCAGGCCGACGAAGAGCGGAAAGGAGTTCACGGCAAGCCACAAAAACGAAAGGCGCAGTGTGCCATAAACGCAGCGCGCGACGCACATGCTAGACTCGCCGCGTAGTCCGCGCGCCCTTGCGCGGGCCGCGAGTCAACACAGCAAACCGTGCACCTGACCCTGTTCATTCCCGACCTGCTGCCGCCGCCCGGTACCGAAACGCTGATGGCCGGCACGCACCCGGCATCCGATCACGCACCCGTGCTGCGCCGCATCTTCGGCCGCGGCGAGCTGCTGCGTTTTCCGGCCATCGATGCCGAGGTCTGGCTGTGCCAGGCTTTCGAAGTCGAACAGCGCGAGGACTGGCCGGTGGCGGCGCTGACCGCCGCCGTCGACGGCCTCCCCGCCGAAACGGGCTGGTGGCTGCGCGCCGATCCGGTGCACCTGCAATTGCAGCGCAACCACACGCGGCTGCTCGCCGCACCGGCACTGACGCTGGACGCAAAGGAAAGCGCGGAGCTCGCGGCGGCGCTGAATGCCCATTTTTCCGGAGAAGGCCTGGAACTGCTGGCCCCGCATCCGGCACGCTGGTATTTCCGCCAGGACGAAAACACGGGCCTCACCGCACCAGTGCCGGGCGCACTCGCCGGCCGGCCGCTGCCACGCAATCCGCTGACCGGCAGCCGCGCCAGCCACTGGCACCGCGTGCTGACCGAGGCGCAGATGCTGCTGCACGAACATCCCGTCAACCAGGCGCGCGAAGCCCGCGGCCTGCCGACCGCCAACAGCCTTCTGCTGTGGGGCGGCGGGCACAAGCCGGCGGTTCCCGGCCGGCACTTCTCGCAACTGTGGAGCAATGATGCGCTGGCCATCGCGCTGGCGCTTCAGGCCGGCGCCGAGCACCAGGAAGCCCCCGCCAGCGCCGCGCTGTGGCTGGGCCAGCGGCCCGATGCCGCGGGGCGCCACCTGCTGATCCTTGACCGCGCCCATCTCGCGGCACGCTACGAAGGCCCCGACGCCTGGCTGCGCGCGCTGTCGATACTCGATGAACGGTGGTTCTCGCCGCTCTACGGCATCCTCGGCCACCGCGGACTCGACGAACTGGTGGTTGTCGCCACCGGCCCGGAGCTGTGCCTGCGCTGCACGCTGCGCCCGGCCGACAAGCTCAAGTTCTGGCGCCGGCCGCCGTCGTGGCCGGCCCTGATGCGGCAGGACGCTTGAACACGATCGTCACCCGTGCCGTCGACGGCGAGGCGGCGAAACATCTCGTCGCCGCCGGGCTGTCGCCGTTCATGTCCCGGATCTACGCCGCGCGCGGCATCACCGACCGCGCACAGCTCGCGCCGGAGCTGTCGCAGCTGATTCCGCCGGATCGGCTGCTCAATGCCGGCGCCATGGCCGCGCTGCTGGCCGACGCGATCACGGCGCGCAAAAAACTGCTGATCGTCGCCGACTACGATGCCGACGGCGCCACCGCCTGCGCGGTCGGCCTGCGCGCGCTGCGCCAGTTCGGCGCCGACGTCGACTATCTGGTGCCCAACCGCTTCGAATACGGTTACGGCCTGACTCCGGAAATCGTCCGGCTCGCGGCCGCACAGAAAAACCCCGACGTGCTGATCACCGTCGACAACGGCATCGCCAGCATCGACGGCGTCGCCGAAGCCAACCGCCTCGGCATGAAGGTGCTGGTCACCGACCACCACCTGCCCGGCGACGCGCTGCCCGAGGCCTGGTGCATCATCAACCCCAACCAGCCGGGTTGCGGTTTTCCGAGCAAGAGCCTCGCCGGCGTGGGCGTGATGTTCTACCTGATGCTGGCCCTGCGTGCGGAATTCCGCCGGCGCGGCGCCTATGCCGACAGGTCGGCGGAACCCAGGCTCGATGCGGTCCTCGACCTCGTCGCCCTCGGCACCGTCGCCGACGTGGTCAGGCTCGACGACAACAACCGCCTGCTGGTGCAGCAGGGCCTGCAGCGCATGCGCGCCGGCCGCGCACAGCCCGGCATCACCGCCTTGTTCAGCGCCGCCGGCCGCGACATCCGCCGCGCCGGCGCCTACGACCTCGGCTTCGTCGCCGGGCCGCGCCTGAACGCCGCGGGACGCCTGACCGACATGTCGCTGGGCATCGAATGCCTGACCACCGACGACGCGATCCGCGCCGCCGACATCGCGCGCCAGCTCGACCAGCTGAACCGCCAGCGCCGCGACATCGAGGCCGACATGCAGGCCTCCGCGCTGGCGACGATGGACGACGTCGAACCCGGCTACTCGCTGAGCCTCTTCGATCCGCAATGGCACCAGGGCGTGATCGGCATCCTCGCCTCGCGGCTGCGCGAGCGTTTCCACCGCCCCACCTTCGCCTTTGCCGCCGCCGGCAACGGTGAACTGAAGGGGTCCGGCCGCTCGATCCCGGCGCTGCACCTGCGCGACGCGCTGGACCTCGTGTCGAAACGGCATCCGCGGCTGATCCTGCGTTTCGGCGGCCATGCCGCGGCGGCCGGCCTTTCGCTGCGGGAGGACACTTTCGGGGACTTCCGTGCGGCTTTCGAGGCGGTGACCCGGGACCTGCTGACCCCGGCAGACCTCGAGCGCGAGTGGATCAGCGACGGCGAACTGCCGCCTGAGGACCTGACCCTGGACAACGCCGCCGCGCTGGCCGCTGCGGTCTGGGGACAGGGATTCCCCGAGCTGCGCTTCCACGACCGCTTCGAGGTCGCCGCACAGCGCGTCGTCGGCGCGCGCCACCTGAAGCTGCGGCTGCGCCGCGGCGCCCAGCTGCTCGACGCCATGCTGTTCGGCGATGCCGGGCCACTGCCCGACACCATCGTCGCGACTTACCGGCTATCCGCCAACCACTACAACGGCAATGTCAGCCTGCAGCTGATCCTCGAGCACTGGCAGGCCGACTGACAAGCCGGCGCCGCTCGATTACACTGCCTCCGCGAGGCCGGGACACACCGGCCCGGTCAATGACAACAAGGCGGGGAGGCACATCGATGAACGGAGCCGGGGCATGGCGCACCGGGCTGGCGGCTGTCGTGCTTGCCTGCGCTCTGCTGGCGACGGCAGCCCGGGCCGCAGGACCGGTGATCTACGAAAAAGCCTCCGCCTACGGCACGGTGGTCATCACCGACGAGGGCAACGGCCTGCGCGCGCTGCGTTTCGGCCGCGACGGTGTGCGCCAGAGCCTGGTCAAGCCCGGTGACCCGGAATTCCTGGGACTGGCCTATCTGCCGGCCGCGCTCAGCGGCCTGGCGCTTTGTGAACAGCCGCAGCGTTTCCTGGTCGTCGGGCTTGGCGGCGGCACGCTGCCCTCCTTCCTGCGCCATCATTATCCGGATTCCGAAATCGACGCCGTCGACATCAACCCCGAGGTCGCCGCGGTCGCGACCAGCCACCTCGGCTTCCGCGAGGACGCGCGGATGCGGATCCACATCACCGACGGCCGCCGCTTCATCGAGTCGGTCAGGCGGCCTTACGACGTCATATTCCTCGACGCCTTCGGCGCCGACGCCGTTCCAGCGCATCTGACCACCCTGGAGTTCCTCGCCGCGGTGAGGCGCGCGCTGAATCCGGCGGGGGTCGTCGTCGGCAACCTGTGGAGCGTGGCCACCGACCCGCCCTACGATTCGATGGTCCGCACCTACCGCGACGCCTTCGATGAAGTCCATGTGCTGCGGGTCGGTGGCACCAACAACCGCATCCTGCTGGCGCTGCCGCGGACCGAGGGACTCCAGCGCGGCGAGCTGGCGACGCTGGCGCGCAAGCTCGCCGCGGCCAAAAACTTCCGCTTCAATCCCGGCCTGCTGGTCGAGCGCGGACTGATGCCCGCCGACCTCGCGGCCTCCAGCGGCAGGGTGCTGAACGACCCGGAGACCCCGAAATGACGGGCACTTGCACCGCCGCGGCGGTCCCGCGCACCGGCGAAAGTACCGGGGCCGCAACGCCCAATCCGGTAAAATCCGCCTTTTTCGCGGAAATATCATGGAAGCCGAACGCATCAATGCCATCACCAACCGCCTGAGCGACCTCGACGAACGCGCGGCGGCGCTGCGGAGGTATCTTTGACTACGAGACGAAAACACGCCGTCTCGAAGAACTGACCAAGCTCAGCGAAGACCCCGCGCTGTGGAATGACGCGCAGCGCGCACAGGAAGTCGGCCGCGAGCGCAAGCTCCTCGAAGGCATCGTGCTCACGCTGCGCGACCTCGACAGCGGGTTGCGCGACACGCGCGAACTGCTCGAAATGGCCCGCGCGGAGCAGGACGACAACACCCTCGTGGCCGTGGAGCAGGACGCCGCAAAACTCGGCGGCGTGGTGGAGGACATGGAATTCCGCCGCATGTTCGCCAACCCGATGGACCCCAACAACTGCTTCCTCGACATCCAGGCCGGCTCCGGCGGCACCGAGGCGCAGGACTGGGCATCCATCCTCGAGCGCATGTACCTGCGTTACTGCGAACAGAAGAAATTCCGCGTCGAGGTGCTGGAGGAATCCGAGGGCGACGTGGCCGGCATCAAGAGCGCGTCGCTGAAAATCACCGGCGACTACGCCTTCGGCCACCTGCGCACCGAAAGCGGCGTGCTCCGGCTGGTGCGCAAGTCGCCCTTCGATTCCAACAATCGCCGCCACACCTCCTTTGCCAGCGTTTTCGTCTACCCCGAGGTCGATGACTCGATCGAAATCGACATCAACCCGGCCGACCTCCGCGTCGACACCTTCCGCGCCTCCGGCGCCGGCGGCCAGCACATCAACAAGACCGACTCCGCGGTGCGCATCACCCATGCGCCGACCGGCATCGTCGTGCAGTGCCAGAACGACCGCTCGCAGCACCGCAACCGCGCCGAGGCGATGGCGATGCTGAAGTCGAAGCTCTACGAACTGGAACTGCGCAAGAGGAACGAGCAGAAGCAGGCCATGGAAGACGCCAAGACCGACATCGGCTGGGGGCACCAGATCCGCTCCTACGTGCTGGACCAGTCGCGGATCAAGGACCTGCGCACCAATGTCGAGATCGGCAACACCCAGGCCGTGCTCGACGGCGACCTCGACCCCTTCATCACCGCCAGCCTGAAATCCGGCCTCTGATCGGACACATCATGGAAAACCCCAACACCGCCGCCCCCGCCGACACCTACAAGATCATCGAAGAACGCCGCGCCAAGCTCGCCGCGATCCGCACCGCGGGCACTGCCTTCCCCAATGATTTTGTCAGGGCACATTACGCCGGCGACATCACCGCGAAACACGGCGCAACGGAGGCTGCGGCACTCGCCGCAGCCGCAGTCAGCGCCACGGTCGGCGGACGCATCATGCTCAAGCGGGTGATGGGCAAGGCCAGTTTCGCCACCATCCAGGACATGAGCGGACGCATCCAGGTCTATGTCTCGGTCGACGATACCGGCGCCGAGGCCCTGGAA
>JAEYXO010000377.1 GCA_023431245.1 Pseudomonadota bacterium
CAGGTGCCGGACGGAGATGGCAGCTTGGGCCGGGTGTCAGTCATGGGATAAATAAATGATGGGCGATGGGTGATGAATGCAGCATGGCCGGACGCAATCCCGGCCGGCCGGTGATCAGATCAGCGGATCGTCGTGTCCCGTTGCCGCGCCGGAATCGGCCACCTGCGAGGCATGCTGCGCGCCCTGCAGCGGAACACCCAGTGACTCCGCCATCTCCAGCACCAGGTGCAGGTCCTTGCGCATATTGGGCAGCGGCGCATCGGGCGCGGTGGGCTGCAGCATGCCCTTCCAGCGCGGCCCGAGATCGTGCCAGACCTGCAACACGGTGCTGTTGGCGAGTCCCTGTTTCAGCACGGTTTTCATGATCTCGGGGTCGACGCCGCCGGCCTTGCCCAGCGCGAGGCCTTCGAGCAGGGCCATCACGTTGACGCTGAAGACCAGCTGGTGCGCAAGCTTGGCGGCCTGGCCGCTGCCGACCGGGCCGCAGTGGGTGATGTCGCGCGCGAACACGCGCAAGGCCGGCATTGCCCGCTCGAGCGTGCGTTCGCTGCCGCCGACCATCAGGCTCAGCGCGCCCTCCTTCGCGGCAATGATGCCGCCGGAGATGGGGATGTCGAGCGTGTCGCCGCCCTTCGCCGCGATCTGCATCGCGACACGCTGCACCGGCTCGGGGCCGAGCGTGCTGCCGGTCGCAAAAATCGCGCCGCGCTGCAGGCCGTCAAGGATGCCGTCGGGGCCGGAGACGATGCCGTCGGTCTGCGCGGCATCCGACACCAGGCTCACGATCAGGTCGCTCTGTTCGGCAAGCTCGACCGGTGCCCGGCAGGCCTGCGCGCCCAGCGCGGCGAGTTCACGCACCGGCTCGCGCCGCACATCATAGACCGCGGTGCGGTAGCCGGCTTTCAGCAGCAGTTCACTGACCGGCCGGCCCAGCGCGCCGAGGCCGATGACACCGACGCGCATCTGCGGACGCTGCATTATTGCGCCTTGATGCCGGCGTCGCGGATGACCTTGGCGTAACGGGCAACTTCGCTCCTGAGGTATTCGCGGAACTGCTCCGGGGTGTCGAGCACGAGGTCGACGCCCATGCCGGTCAGTTTCTCCTTGGTCGCCGGCACGTTGAACATGCGCGCAGTGTCGCGCTGGATGCGGCTGACCAGCTCCGGCGGCATGTTGGCCGGGCCGAGCAAGCCGAACCAGGTGGCGATGGCGTAGTCCTTGAAGCCGGATTCGGCGACGGTCGGGATGTCCTTCGCCAGCGGCGAGCGCGTGCTCCAGGTGTTGGCGAGCCCGCGCAGGCGGCCGCTGTTGACGTGCGGCACGGCCACCGGCAGGTTGCCGAACATGATCGGGATCTGGCCGCCGATGGTGTCGGCCAGCGCAGGGTTCTCGCCCTTGTAGGGCACGTGGGTGATCCTGATGCCGAGCTGCGCCGCCATCAGTTCACCCGCCATGTGCGGCGAGGAGCCGACGCCGCCGGAACCGAAGGTGATCGGCTCCTTGCTCTTTTTGGCGAGCGCGATGAACTCCTTGAAGTTTTTCGGCGGGAAGGAGGGATGGATCACCATCAGCAGCGGCGTGTAGCCGGTCAGCGTGATCGGCGTGAAGTCGCGCATCGTGTCGTAGGCGGCCTTGCCGTAGAGCGCCGGCGCCACCGCGAGGCTGGTCTGCGGCGTGATCATCAGCGTGTGGCCGTCGGGCGGCGACTTGGCCACCAGCTCGGCGGCGATCATGCCGCTCGCGCCGGGGCGGTTCTCCACCAGCACGTTCTGTTTCCAGTCGCCGCCGAGGCTCTGCGCCAGCGTGCGCGCGACGATGTCGGTGCTGCCGCCGGCGCCGAAGCCGACGAGGATACGCACTGGTTTGGACGGGAAAGACTGTGCAGTTGCTACGACAGCAAACAGCGCCAGCACTACAACAGTGATACCGGGCGTGATTTTCATTGTTGTTCTCCTCCTTGTGGTGCGGGCATTGTGTGTAGGGGACCGGATGCTGTCAATCCGGACCCTGCGACCAATGCAACCAATGACAAGCCGGTTCCAGGAAAACTCAGGCCGTATGGATTTTCATCGCCGCCGCGGCAATCGGCCTTGCCCAGTCCGGCACCCGCGGCAAATCCTGCGGGTTGAGGATGCGCCCGCGCGCCATATGCAGCACCAGCACCGGTTTGGGTGCCTTGCCCGCGGCAGGATCGGCTTCGAGGCTGTTGTCATAAACCCGCAGTGAGGCCAGCACCGGCAGCAGCAGGATCAGGTTGAGCCGGCTGTGTTCGAAGCGGCGGCGGATCGCCGCTTCGGGAATGTCATGGCCGCCGCGCTCGACGCGGGCGCGCACCCGCGCAATATGCTGCTCCGGAGTTGCGAGTCCCGCGTACCAGACATGCACATCGATGCCCTGCCCCGCGGCGCCGATCAGCATGCGCGGCAGCGTGGATGCGCCAAGCGTGGTTTCGAAAACAAAATCCAGCCGGCCGGCAATCGCGCGCTCCAGCAGATCGCGGCCACGCTGCCAGGCAATACTGTTCGCCTGCGCCGGGCTCAGGCCCGCATTGGCCTGCCTCAGCACCGCAGCCGCTTCGTCAGGGTTGTAGTAGTCGGCGCCCTTGTCGCGGAATGCCGCACCGGCGATGCTGCTTTTGCCCGCGCCGTTGACGCCGGCCAGCACATAGATGTTCGGCACCGGCCGCGCCCTGCCCGCTCGATCAGCGCCGCTTGCGCGCCGCCTTGACCGCCGCCCGCCCCAGTTCCGCGGGCGTGGCATCGAAGGCCGCTGCCATCGCCTTGCGCGCCTGCGGCGTCTGCATGCGCGCCAGCAACACGTCGTACTCGGCCGCCAGATCGTTCAGTGCCGGCGCACGATCTTTGGTGAGCGCCACGAATTCATCGTAGGCGATCAGCACGGCCTTGGGCATTTCGTGGCGGGTGATGGCGATGGCGCCGCCGCGCATCACCTGTTCCAGCACGGTGCCCAGCCCGTTCTTGATCTGGGTCGAGGGCACGGCGGGAACATCCACGAGTTCACCGCGGCTGTTGCGATAAGTCAGGGTCGGCATGGCAGGCTCCGGTCATTATTCCGGCCATTATAGCCAGAATGGCCATTT
>JAEYXO010000050.1 GCA_023431245.1 Pseudomonadota bacterium
GCCGATCGGCGCCGCCGCCCAGCGCGGCAGCGGAAAACCCCGGCCGCGCTTGACGATGTAGGACAGGCCGAAAAAAAGCACGAACAGCCCGAGGCCGCCGATCAGCACCTCCGGCCTGACCTGGACCAGCAGGTAAACCCCGGCGAGCACGCCGAGCGCCATGAAGGGCATCAGCAGCAGGAGTTCGCTGCGCATCACGTCCGCACGCAGGCGCAGCCCCATGTTGATGGCGCCGACACAGTCGAGGATCACGAAGAACGGCACCACGAATTTCAGCGGAAAAATATGCGCCAGCAGCGGCACCGCGATCAGCGTCGAGCCGAAACCGGAGATGCCGAACACCACATAGGCCGCGAACACGATCAGCGGCGCGAGGATCAGGATGTGGGGCTGCAGCAGGTCGGCAACGGTCATGGCTGCAGTATAACGGCAGCCTCCATCATGGACGGTAGAATCCGGGAAGCGCGGATTCGTGACCGGGCCTGCGCTCATCGCTCCCCATCATTCATCATTCATCGTTCATCGCTGCAATCCACATGACCCGACTGATCCTGATCCGCCACGGCGAAACGCTGTGGAACACCGAGCGCCGCATGCAGGGCCAGCTCGACAGCCCGCTCACCGAACGCGGCATCTGGCAGGCCTGCCGCCTCGGCGAACGCATGGCCGCGATGGACTTCAGCACGCTGTATTCGAGCGACCTGCCGCGCGCAAGGCTGACCGCGCAGCGCATCGCGGGGCTCAGCGGCCATGTCATCATCGACGACCGGCGCCTGCGCGAGCGCCACTTCGGGATGTTCGAGGGCATGACCCGTCCCGAAATGGAGCGGCTCGACCCGCAGGTCTATGCGCGTTTCATGTCGCGCGATCCGCAGTACGCGGTGCCCGGCGGCGAGAGCCCTGCGGGATTTTTCGCGCGCTGCCGCGACGCGCTCGAGGATCTTGCCGCGCGCCACCGCGGCGAAACCATTGCCGTGGTGACCCATGGCCTGGTGCTCGACTCGGCGTACCGCGCGGCAACCGGTCTTCCGCTGGAGGCGCAGCGCCCGGTGCCGCTGGTCAACGCCAGCCTCAACTGCTTCGTCTGCGACGATGGCGCCTGGCAGGTCGAGCGCTGGGGTGACGCCGAACATCTCGGTCCCGAAGGTGTCACCATCTTCGGTGACGGCAGTGTCTGAGAAATGAAAAAAATATCAATAAAATCAAATATTTATATCAATCATTCGCAGGCGGGCGGATGATTGCGAAGGAACCGGTCATCGTCATCCACGGCCTGTGGATGCAGGGACTGGTGATGGGCCTGCTGGCGCGGCGCATCCGCGATGCGGGTTTTGCCGCGCACACCTGGTCCTATCCGACGCTGCGCCTGTCGCTGGCCGAAAACGCCGACCGTCTGGCGCGCCATTGCATCGCGCTGGCCGCACCGCGTGTGCACATCGTCGCGCACAGCATGGGCGGACTGGTGGCGCTGCGCATGCTGGAGCGCCATCACGAATTGCGCTGCGGCAGGCTGGTGCTGGTCGGCACGCCGTACGGCGACAGTTTTTCCGCGCGCCGCCTCGCGCGGTTTCCCGGTGGACCGCGGCTGCTCGGCCACAGCATCCGCGAATGGCTGGACGGCCCGCGGCCGCTGCCGCGCGGCGATACCGAAATCGGCATCATCGCCGGCACCCGCGGCTTCGGCCTCGGCCGGCTGGTCGCGCCCGACCTGCCGCGGCCCAACGATGGTGTGGTGACGCTGGCGGAAACGGAGGTGCCGGGCGTCACCCGGCGTGTCGAGCTCGGCGTCGGCCATACCGAAATGCTGCTGTCGTGCGCGGTGGCGCGGCAGTGCTGCGCCGTCCTGCGCCACGGGCGTTTAGGCGCATGAGGCGCGCCTGCATCGCCGGCCTTGCCGCACTGTTGCTCTCCGGTTGCGGCAACCTCGGTTATTACCTGCAGTCGGTGCAGGGGCAACTCGGGATCTGGCAGCGCGAAGTCCCGGTCGAGCGCCTGCTCGGGGATCCCGCGCTGGATCCGGTGCTGAAGGCACAGGTCGAACGCGCGCTGCGCATCCGCGATTACGCGAGCCGTGAACTGGGGCTGCCGGACAACCGCAGCTACCGTTCCTACGCCGACCTTGCGCGGCCCTTCGTGGTCTGGAACGTGTTTGCTGCGGGCGAATTCTCGGTCGAACCGAAGCAGTGGTGTTTTCCCTTCGCCGGCTGCGTCAACTACAAGGGTTATTTTTCCGAAGCCGAGGCGCGCCGCCACGCGCAACAGCTGGCGGCGGAGGGGCATGACGTCTATGTCGGCGGCGTGCCGGCCTATTCGACCATCGGCTGGTTTGCCGATCCTCTGCTCAACACCTTCATCCGCTACCCGGAACCGGAACTCGCGCGCCTGCTCTTCCACGAGCTTGCGCACCAGGTGGTCTACGTCAAGGACGACACCGTGTTCAATGAATCCTTCGCCACCGTGGTCGAGCAGGCCGGCCTTGCGCGCTGGCTCGCCGACCACGGCAGCGCGGCCGATCGCGCGCGGGTCGCGCAGCTGCAGCGTTTCCGCGCCGATTTCCGCCGCCTGGTCACCGATGCGCGCGCCACGCTGGCGAAACTGTATGCGGGCGGTGACAGCATCGAAGAAAAACGCCGGCGCAAGGCGGAGGTTTTTGACGGCTTGCGGGCGGCCTACGCCGCGCAGCGCCTGGAGTGGGGCGGTTTTGCCGGTTACGACCGCTGGTTCGCGCAGCCGCTGGGCAATGCGCACCTGGCTTCGGTGGCGATCTACACGCAGCAGGTGCCGGCCTTCCAGGCCCTGCTTGACCAGCAGGGCGGGGACCTGCCGCGTTTCTACGCGGCCGTGCGTGAACTGGCTGCTTTGCCGGCGGAAACGCGCAGCGCGCAGCTGGCCGCGCTGGCGGCGCGCTGAACACGGTTTTCCGGGTCTGCGCATGCGGCCGGCCGGCAGGGGGCATTGATATAATCGAAACGCCGAACAACCTGCCGCAAAAAGGATGATCTGCAAATGAAACTGACCAGCACCAGCTTCCGCGACGGCCAGCCGATTCCTGCCGAATTCGCCTTCTGTGCCCCCGATGCAAAAACCCACTGCACGCTGGGCGCCAACAAGAACCCGCAGCTCGCCTGGAGCGACCTGCCCGCCGGCACGAAATCACTGGCCCTGATCTGCCACGACCCCGACGTGCCGTCGAAGCCCGATGACGTCAACCAGGAGGGCCGCGAAATTCCGGCGACTCTGCCGCGGGTGGATTTTTTCCACTGGGTGCTGGTCGATCTCGATCCGGCATCCGGCGCAATCGCCGCCGGCGAGTTCTCCGATACGGTCACGCCCCGCGGCAAGGCCGGTCCCGCCGGTCCGCGCGGCACCCGCCAGGGCATCAACGACTACACCGCCTGGTTTGCCGGCGACAAGGACATGAACGGCGACTACCACGGCTATGACGGCCCCTGCCCGCCGTGGAACGACAGCATCGTCCACCACTATGTGTTCACGCTCTACGCGCTGGATGTCGCGAAATGCCCGGTTGACGGCCGCTTCGGCGGCGCCGAGGTGCGCAAGGCGATCGCGGGGCACGTGCTGGGGGAGGCGAAGATCACCGGGCTTTACTCGCTGAATCCGAAAGTGAAGCCCTGATCCCGTCCGCCTGACCTGGACAAAACAAAAAAGCCCGCGACTGCGGGCTTTTTCGATGCTGCCGGAAATTACTTGGTGCGGAAATTGTCGTGGCAGGCGCCGCAGCTCTTGCTGAGGGCGCTGAACTGGCCGCGCACCTGGTCGACCGAGCCGGCGGTCTTGGCGACCTGGGCCAGCTTGGTCGCTTCGGCCTGGAAGCCGTCCATGACTTTCTTGAAGCCGGCGGCATCCGACCAGATTTCCGGCCTGGCGCGGGTCGGCGCCCCCTTGTCCGAACCGGGTGCGAAGGCATGCGGCGCCACCGTGCTCATCATCGCGACGATTTCCGCGTTGCGGGCGAACTCGGCCTGGTCATAGGGAATCTGGCCCTTGACCATGCCGCCCATGGTGCGCACATGCCAGCCGACGACCTGGTAGACGCCCTGGCGGAACTTGATGACGTCTTCCGGCTTGGCCTGGGCCGAGGCTGCTCCGCTGGCGAGCAGGGTGGAGGTGCCGATGATTGCAGCAAACAGTGCCTTCTTCATTGAGGGTTCTCCCGTGGGTTGAGCGAATGAACTGCCGGTAAACGCGTGCACGGGAGCTTTTATTCCCGCAGGCGGCGCATTGTAGCAGTCGCTGTTCCGGGGCCGGCACCGCAGCGCATCGCCTGCTGTTGTTCGGGGAATATCAGAATATCCCGATGTTCCGGTTCAATCCCCGGCCGGACCGCTGCGCTCGCGCTTGCGCTGTCCGGTGCGGCGCTTGTCCTCGAGCCGCCGTTCACGGGACGCCCGGGTCGGCCGCGTCGCGCGTCGTGCCTTGGGCGGCGTTGCCGCGGCACGGACCAGCGCCGCCAGGCGCTCGCGGGCATCGGCGCGGTTGCGTGCCTGGCTGCGGAAACGCTGCGCGCTGATCACCAGCACACCGTCGCCGGACAACCGCCTGCCGGCCAATGCAACCAGACGGGCCTTCACGCTGTCAGACAGCGCAGGGGAGTGTCGCAGGTCGAAACGCAGTTCGACCGCAGTGGCGACCTTGTTCACATTCTGGCCGCCGGGGCCGGAGGCGTGAACAAAGCGCTCGACCAATTCGGTCTCGTCGATGACGATGCTGCGCGTGACTCTCATATTGGATTAAGTATAAAGTAGCGCGCCGGAAACCCGCGCAGACCGCAACGACCGACCATCGAGGAGTCCGCCATGTCCCGCATATCCGCACTGTTCTTTGCCCTGATTGCCCTTGCGATGCCGGCCCATGCCCATCACGGCTGGAGTGAATACGACAACAGCAAGGTGCTCAATCTCACCGGCACCGTCGCCGAATCCGGCTACGAACACCCGCACGGCCATATCCGCCTGGTGACGCCGGGCAAGACCTGGCATGCCGTGCTGGCGCCGCCCTCGCGCATGAATGCGCGGGGTCTGCCGCCGGACGCCATCAGGAAAGGCGCGACGGTGACCGTGGTCGGCTACCCGAACCGCAACAAGCCCGATGAAATGCGCGCCGAGCGCATCATCGCCGGCGGCAAGAC
>JAEYXO010000096.1 GCA_023431245.1 Pseudomonadota bacterium
GCGCTGGCGGCCACGCTGCCCGCGGCGAGCATGGCCGAAGGGGTGATGGAGTCCGATGAGACCGACGGCGAGGCGGAAGACGCGGAAGCGGCTGCCGAAGGCGACGCCGATGCGATGTCCGCCGGGGTCCCGTCCGGGGAAGCCACCAGACTGCATTGACCGTCGCCCCGGGAGGCGGTTTCGTTCAGAGCGGTCGCGGCAGGACCACGATGGTCAGCCAGTAATCCCCGATGCCGCGGATGACGCGCAGGAACTGGTCAAAGTCGACCGGTTTGACGATGTAGGAGCTGCAGCGCAGCTTGTACATGCTGAGGATGTCCTGGTCTTCGGCCGAGGTGGTCAGGATCACCACCGGGATATGGTTCAGTTTCTGGTCCGCAACCATTTCAGCCAGCACTTCGCGCCCGCTCATGATCGGCATGTTGAGGTCGAGCAGGAGGATGTCCGGTGTCGGTGCGTTCGCGTACCTGCCTGTCTTGCGCAGGAAGTTCATGCACTCCTGGCCGTTTTCCACGTGATGCAGGTCGACGGCGAGTTTTGCCAGTTTGAAGCCGTGACGCATCAGCACGACATCGTCCTCGTTGTCTTCCGCCAGCAGGATATTGGCGAGTTTGGCGCCCTGCAGCTCGTTGGCCATGGGTCTACTCCGGCGTTCTGGGTAAGGTGAAGAGGAAAGTGCTGCCCGCGCCCGGCGCCGACTCGATCCAGATGCGGCCGCCGTGCCGGTTGATGACGCGGCGGCAGACCGCAAGACCGATGCCGGTGCCCGGATATTCACGCTGGGTATGCAGGCGCTGGAAAATTTCGAAAATCCGTTCTTGGTGCCTCGGATCAATGCCGATGCCGTTGTCGCGCACCGCCACTGTCCAGCAGCCGTCGCCGGCTTTCGCGGAAACATGGATCTGCGGCGCCGTGTCGCTGCGGTAGAGGATCGCATTGCCGATCAGGTTCTGCAGGACCTGGGCCAGCTGGTTGGCATCCCCCATGACGACCGGCAGCGTGTCGCGGGTCACGCTGGCGCCGGCGCTGTCGATGGCGGGTTTCAGCCAGGAGGACACGTCATCAAATACCGTGTTCAGGTCCGCCGCGCCGAACGGCCGGGCGGCCGAGTCGACGCGCGAGAAGGCGAGCAGGTCGCGCACCAGCGCGTGCATGCGCTGGGTGCCGTTGACGATGCGCTGCAGCCAGTCGTCCGCGGTGCTGTCCAGCCTGCCTTCGTAGGTGCGCTGCATCAGCTGCGCGAAGCCGGCGATGTTGCGCAGCGGGGTCTGCAGGTCGTGGGAGGCGACATAGGCGAACTGCTGCAGATCGAGGTTGCTGCGTTCCAGCGCGTCGCGGGCGCGGGCGAGTTCTGCAGCGCGTCCTGCGAGTTCGGCCGTGCGCTCGGCCACACGGCGTTCCAGTTCCTCGTTGGTGCTGCGCAGGGCGTTCTCCGCCTGTTTGCGCCAGGTGATGTCGGCAATGGCGGCCAGCACGAACGGTCCGTCCGGGGCGTCAACCGGATTCAGGCCGATTTCGACCGGAAATTCCGAGCCATCGCCGCGCCTGGCATACAGGTCGCGCGCGCTGCCCATGGCGCGGGCCGACGGCTTTTCGAAGAATCCGCTGCGCATCGCTGGATGATGGGCGCTGAATCGCGGCGGGATCAGGATTTCCACCGGTTGCCCCAGCAGGGCAGTCCGTTTGTAGCCGAACATGCGTTCGGTTTCGGCGTTGACCAGTACGATGCGGCCTTCGCGGTCGATCATCACCATTGCGGTGGGGGCCGATTCCACCGTGGAGCGGAAGCGTTGCTCGAGCCGCTTGCGCTCGGTGATGTCGACAACCGTCGCCAGCACGTAATTCCTGCCGTCCGCCTGCAGCTTGCTGAGGCCGATTTCGACCGGAAATTCGCTGCTGTCCTTGCGCCGCGCGTAGAGGTCGCGGCCGGCCCCCATCGGGCGTGATTCGGGATGGGCGAGGAATTTGCTGCGCAGCTTTTCATGCTGGACGAAACGGTCGGGCACCAATGCTTCGATCGTCTTGCCGAGGAGTTCGCCGCGTTCGTAACGGAACAGGTTTTCGGCCTGCCGGTTGACCATCGCAATGCGGCCGTCGGACGCGACAAAGACCACCGCGACCGGCAGGGAATCGGTAAGTACCGAGTATTGGGCGAAAATTTCCGGATCGCGTGCGTTCACGGACATCGCGCCCTGGATTTGCGGCAGATCATTTGTATTCCCGGACAATGCGCAACGGTGTCGGGGCTGCTGGGACCAGATCCCGGGTCCAGTCTGTTACGGTAACGGGAGGATGTCCAGCCTGGCGGGCTGTTACCGGGTCAGTTTCCGGTAGATGTCCGATACCCGGGAAGGGAGATTTGTGACATTGTCCACCAAAGTCCAGTTTACCGGCCCGTAGAGGTGCGGCAGGTAGTCCCGCGCTTCGTGGTCTATCGTGATGCAGAAGGGTTTGATGCCGGCATGGTGGGCTTCGATCAGCGCCCGCCGCGTGTCCTCGATGCCGTATTCCCCGCGGTAATGGTCACTGTAGTCGTCGGGTTTGCCGTCGGACAGCGTGATCAGCAGCTTGCTGCGGGCGTCAACGGCATTCAGCAGCGTCGTCAGGTGGCGGATGGCCGCGCCCATGCGCGTGTAGTCACGGGGCGTGATGCCGGCAATGCGGCGGCGGACGGTGTCGTCGTAGGCATCGTCAAAGCGCTTGATGCGGTAGATTTCGCAGCGTTTGCGGGTGACGCCGGAAAAACCGTAGATGGCATAACGGTCGCCGAGCATTTCGAGGGCTTCGCAGAGCATCACCAGTGATTCGCGCTCGGCGTCGTTGACCCAGCCCTTGGTCGAGCCGCTCATGTCGACCATGAACAGCGCGGCAAGGTTGCGCTCCGCCTTGTGGCGGCGGGTCAGCAGTCGTTCCGGCAGTTCCATGCCGGTCTTCAGGTCGACATGGCCCTGGACCAGCGCGTCGAAATCGATGTCGTCGCCGCCGGACTGGCGTTTGAGTAGCCGGTCCTCGCCGCGCAGCGCCTCGAAGGTCCGCTTCAACTGCGTGATCTGCGGGCGACGGCAGGCGAGCGTGGCTTTCACGAAGCCGTCATCGGCCGCTTCGACGTCGATTTCCCGCAGCGCGCACCAGTTCCTGCGGTAGTGCCGGCGTTTGTGATCCCACTCGTCATAGAAATGCGTGCGGCCGTCGTGTCCGCTGTCGTCGCCCTGTCCGCTGTCTTCTTCCTTTTCGCAGGACTCTCCGCTGCCGGCGGCTTGCAGGTATTCCGCGTGAATTTCGCCGAGATCCTGCAGCAGGGAGTCGATCAGCCGCGTAACCCCGGCCGGCGGCACCACGGACCTGCCGTCCAGCCGCAGCTCGAATTCAAGCGTGCCATCGGCGCCGGCGGGGTGTCCGGTTTCGATGCTGAAGCGCCCTTCCGGCACGGCGGCGGATTCCGGCGGTGCGTGCTGCTGCATCAGTCCGGCGAGCGCGGCGGCGA
>JAEYXO010000101.1 GCA_023431245.1 Pseudomonadota bacterium
CATCCTGTTCCCGGCGATCCTGACCTTCATGGCGATCGGCGTCTACAGCGTCAACAACCTCGATCTCGACATCTACATGACGGTGTTCTTCGGCCTGATGGGCTACATCTTCATGAAGCTGAAGTGCGAACCGGCACCGCTGATCCTGGCTTTCGTGCTCGGGCCGCTGATGGAAGAGAACCTGCGTCGCGCGCTGCTGATCTCGCGGGGCGATCCGACGGTGTTCTTCACGCGACCGATCAGTGCGGTATTCCTCGGCCTGACAGTCCTGCTGCTGGTGGTCATGGTGCTGCCGGCGGTGCGCAAGAAACGCGACATTGCCTACCAGGAACCTCCGGCCTGAGTTCAAGGGGGAGAACAAGACGCCGGAAAACCGGCGACGGAGTGAAAGCATCAAAACTGACACGCGGCCGAGGCCGCGTGTTTTTTTTGGCGGGCCCGCCTGCCGGCTGATGAGTGTTTGTCCGGCGGGAGGCGTTTACTTCCGTGCTGGGGGAGGCTCGCGGTCGCCGTGGGTCAGCCAGCCGCTGGTGAGCAGTATCGCGGCGCTGGCCCAGAACACCGGCGCGATGCCGAGCAGCGCGCCGACCGAGCCGGCGGCCAGCGGCACCGCGATATGGGTGATGTTGTTGATGGTCAGGCGCAGTCCGGTGACCTCGCCGGAGCGCCCCGCGGGAGAGCGGTTGTAGGTCAGGTTCAGCGTCAGAGGCTGGCTGACACCCAGCGTGAGGCCGATGCCGAAGGACAGTGCGAGCAGGGCTGGCACAAACTCGATGAAGGTGAAGGGCAGGAACAGCAGCGCCGCAATGCACATGGCGGTGGCCAGCACGGTTTCCACGCTGTAGCGGCGGGTAAGCAGCGGCAGCGCGACGCGGACGATGAAGCTGGCGGCGGCGAAGGCGCCGAGGATGGCGCCGATGGTCGATGCCGAGAGGCCGATGGAATGGCCGTAGATCGGCACGTAGAACACATAGAGATCCCAGCCGGTGGTGACCAGTCCGCTGACGATGATCATCCGCCGCAGCGGCGGCACCCGCAGCAGGTCGAAGGCGCTGCTGCCCGTCGCCTCCTTGCGTGCGCCGCTGGCGCCCAGCGAGGTGCTCAGCGCCAGCGTCAGGATCGGCCCCAGCGTCAGCACCGCGAATGCGATGTAGGCGGGGCCAAAGCCATAGCGGTCGATCATCAGCCCCGCAATGATCGGGCCGATCATGTGGCCACTGGAATATCCGAGGCTCAGCGTCGAGAAATTGCGCGTGCGTTCGGCGGCGCTGCCGAGGGTGCCGGCCAGGTTCTGCACCGCGACATTGAAGAACACGAAGCCAATGCCGATCAGCGGCGCGGACAGGAACAGGGCAGGCAGCGTCGGCGACAGCGCGGGTATCACCAGCCCGGCGGCGAAGGCGATGGTGCCGCCGAGCATCGGCCAGCGCGAGCCGTGGCGGTCGGAGATGCGGCCGACGATCAGCGCGAAACCGAGCTGGAAAATCGAGTACGAGGCGATCAGGATGCCGATCAGCATCGGGCCGGCGCCAAGGCTCAGCGCGAGCAGCGAGGCGACGACGCGGCTGCCCATGTGGCCGCCCTGCATGGCCAGCGTCAGCAGGGTGACGACGGTGATCGGTTTCAAGGACTGCCTTTCGGGAAACGTGCTGTCAAAAAGACGGGGCGCCGCTGTCCGCCAGGACAGGACGCCCCGCAGGCGGATCAGGGAGGATCAGGACGCGTAGCCGGGGCATTCCCGGTCAAGCTTGCGCATCAGTGCCGCCCACATCAGCTTGCCGCCGGCGCCGCGGCCGTTTTCGCCATAGATGAAATTGCCCTGGTCGATGGTGTGTTTGACGATTTCGCCTGGGAGGTGGTTCAGTTCGGCGCCGCCGGTCATTGCGGTGATCTGCATCTTGCAGGCCCGTTCCAGCCGGTACATGCGCGCGAACATCTCGCCGACACTGCGGCCCACGGTCAGCGTGCCGTGGTTGCGCAGGATCAGCATGCTGCCGTCGCCGAGGTCGCGCACCAGGCGCTCGCGTTCGTTGTGGTCTTCGGCCACGCCCTCGAAGTCGTGGTATCGCACCTGCGACAGCGCGGTCAGCGACATCTGGGTCAGCGGCAGCAGGCCCTGTTTCTGCGAGGCGACGGCGACGCCGTACTGGGTATGGCAGTGCATCACCGCGTCGGCGCCGGGGCAGTTCATGTGCACCGCGCTGTGGATGGTGAAGCCGGCGGAGTTGACCTCGTACGGCGATTCCGACAGCTTGCGGCCCTCGACATCGCATTTGATCAGGTCGGAAGCGGTCATTTCCTCGAACAGCAGGCCGTAGGGGTTGATCAGGAACTGGTCGTGGCGGCCGGGCACGCGGCAGGAGATATGGGTGCCGAGCATGTCGGTCCAGCCCATCATCGCGGTCAGCCGGTAGGCGGCGGCGAGTTCAACGCGGGCCTGCCACTCGGCAGCATCGATGCCGCGCGTGGTCCGGGTGCTGCGTTTGCGGGGTGTGGCGGTTTTTTTCCGGGGGAGGGTGGCACGTTTTTTCATATATTGGATTCCTGTGCGATGGCTGTGGCGGCGCCGGATCCTGCGGCGCCAGCTATGGGTGAATGCCGCTAGAATACCGCACTCCGGCAAAAAAGTTGAATCCGCAGGCCATCTTGCCATGATGCAATCCATATCATGAACAGCATGCGGCGTGATCCTGATTGTCCGGCACGTCCCTTAGCAAATCCGAGTACGAGGAGAGAACCATGAAGCAGCTCAAGATTCCCGCGGTATTCATGCGCGGCGGCACCAGCAATGCCGTGGTGTTCAAGCAGCAGGACCTGCCGGCCGACCGAGCGCTGTGGGATGACATTTTCCTCGCCGCGATCGGCAGCCCCGATCCCAACGGGCGCCAGCTCGACGGTATGGGGGGCGGCGTGTCCTCGCTGTCCAAGGTCTGCGTGGTCGGTCCGTCGACACGTCCCGATGCCGACATCGATTACACCTTTGCCCAGGTGCAGGTGAAGGAGGCCAAGGTCGATTACGGCGCGAACTGCGGCAACATGTCCTCGGCCATGGGACCCTTTGCGGTCGACGAAGGGCTGGTCCGGGTGTCCGGGCAGGAGGCGCTGGTGCGCATCCACAACACCAACACGAAGAAGATCATCCACGCGCTGTTCAGCATGGACGACGGCCTGGCGGCAGTCGATGGCGATCTCGCGATTCCCGGCGTGTCTGGCACCGGCTCTCCCGTGAAACTGGAATTCCGCGATCCCGGCGGCGCAACGACCGGAAAATTGCTGCCCACCGGCAATGCCGTCGACGTGCTCGACGTGCCGGGTGTGGGGAAGATCCGCGCTTCGCTGGTCGATGCCGCCAACGCGACGGTGTGGATCAACGCAAAGGACATCGGCCTCACCGGCACCGAGCTGCCGGAACCGCTGGAGGCGAATGCGGCAGCGATGCAGAAGCTGTCGGCGATCCGCATTGCCGGTTCGGTGGCGATGGGCATCGCGGCCAGCGCGGAAGAGGCCGCCAAAAAGAAATCGATTCCCTTCATCGGCTTCGTGTCTCCGGCACAGGATGCAAGGCTGCTGTCGGGTGAGACGATCGCCGCCGGCGATGTCGATCTGACCGGCCGCGTCATTTCCAA
>JAEYXO010000297.1 GCA_023431245.1 Pseudomonadota bacterium
CCTGGAACACCGACACCGCGGCGAGGTCCAGCGGCAGGGCATCCGGCACCTTCATCGCCTGCCATGCCGGCACCACCGCGTATTCGGCGTAGCTGCCCCAGACGATGCACCAGGCGACGCGGTCGCCAACCGCATGTGATGCCACCCCCTTACCCAGCGCGACGACTTCGCCGGCACCCTCCATGCCCAGCGTGCAGGGCAGGCGCACCGGATAGGTCCGCGATTTAGCATACTTGCCCTGCCGCGTATGGATGTCCATGAAATTGATGCCGGCATGATGGACACGCACCAGCACGGTGCCGGGCGCGGCGGCCGGCACCGGCGCGTCGATGCGCTGCAGGACTTCGGGGCCGCCGTACTGTTGGATCTGGATGCTTTTCATGGCCGGGATTTTTTGCGGGAAGCCGGAATTATCGCCCATCGGCACTGTGTCTTCTGGCGCCCTGTAAGGACTGATAGAGTGCGCCGACTGACTCCAGGACCGGCTACCGCGGAATTTTCAGCCGCAACGGCGGTCCGAGAACGCACAGGAGAACACACATGAAACGACGCGGATTCCTGCAGGGATTGTCACTGTCCATCCTCGGCACATCGTGGCTGCCCGCAGCACAGGCCATGACCCCGAAGGACATCGAGGCCATGCAGAAAAACTGGCGCGCGCTGCTGGCGGCCAGCTTCAAGGCGCCGGCACCGACCGAGCCGCTGAAACTGCCCAACGACCAGTGGCGCAAGCGCCTCGATGCCGTCCAGTACAAGGTGCTGCGCGAGGAAGGCACCGAACGCGCCGGCACCAGCCCCTTGAATGCGGAGAAGCGCGCCGGAATCTATGCCTGCGCCGGCTGCGACCTGCCGCTGTTCACCTCGGACATGAAATACGAATCGGGCACCGGCTGGCCGAGTTTTTTCACGACCATCCCCGGGGTGTTCGGCACCAAGAAGGACTACCTGCTGGTGCTGCCGCGCACCGAATACCACTGCATCCGCTGCGGCGGCCATCACGGCCATGTGTTCGACGACGGCCCGCCACCGACGCGGCAGCGCTGGTGCAACAATGGCGTGGCGCTGAAGTTCATCCCGAAGCAGGCCTGAAGCCGCGGAGGGATACGCCCTCCACGACGTGAACACGGCGGATACCGCGTCCGGCGATTGCGCTACACTGCAGCGCAGGAACCCGACACGACATGCCCGCCTTCCCTTACCGCCTGCGACTCGCCGACAACGGCGACATCCAGGACATCGCCGTGATGTCGCGCTGCCTGATCGAAGTCGGGCTGCGCGGCTGGACCTGGCATCCGACACGGGTCGCGCGCGCGCTGCGCGCCCGCGAGACCTGCGTGCTGGTCGCGGACATCGGCGGCCGCGCCGCCGGCTTCGCGATCACCGAATTCGGCGACACCCGCGCCCACCTGTCGCTGTTCGCGGTGAAACCCGCGTACCAGCGCCGCGGCATCGGCGTGGCGATGATCGAATGGCTGGTCGAATCGGCACTGACCGCGGGCATCGGCCATTTCACCGTCGAGATGCGCGCCAACAATTTCGCGGCGCGCAGCTTTTACGAAGCGCTCGGGTTCCGGCAACAGCAGTACATCAGCGGTTATTACCAGAACATCGAAGCGGCGATCCGCATGCGCCGTGATCTGCACCGCCTCGCTACGCTTCCCGATTAAAAATACATTTAAAATAAAATACTTATATGGTATCCGGCATCAAGGCCCTGACTTTCGACACCTTCGGCACCGTGGTCGACTGGCGCAGCAGCATCATCAACGATCTCTCCGCCTGGGGAAAAAACCGCGGGCTCGCTGTGGACTGGGCCGCTTTCGTCGATGAATGGAAAACCGCCTACAAGCCGGGCATGGACAAGGTGCGCAAGGGCGAATGGCCCTGGACCACCATCGACGGCATCTACCGCCGGGCGCTGGAGGACATGGCGCCGCGTTACGGCCTCGACACGCTGGATGAAGCCTCGCTGCACCACATCAACCGCGTCTGGCACCGCCTGCTGCCCTGGCCGGATTCGGTCGCGGGACTGCAGCGGCTGAAGAAAAAATTCCTGATCTCGACGCTGTCCAACGGCGACGTCGACATGCTGGCCAACATGGCCAAACACGGCGGCCTGCCCTGGGACGTGATCCTCTGCGGACAGGTGTTCCGCCACTTCAAGCCCGATCCCGAAATCTACCTCGGCGCGATCGAGATGCTCGGCTGCAAACCGCATGAGGTGATGATGGTCGCCGCGCACAACGACGACCTCAGGCACGCGCGCAGCCACGGCATGCGCACCGGTTTCGTGCTGCGCCCGACCGAATACGGCCCGCGGCAGCAGACCAACCTCAAGGCGGCCGAGGACTGGGACGTCGTCGCTAAGGATTTCGGCGAGCTGGCGGCAGCGCTCGGCGCCTAGGCCGCCGCGGCGTGGCGCGCCAGCGCCCAGCCCACGTGTTCGCGCACCAGCGCCGAGGCATGATCGGCGCGTGAACGCAGGGCGGCCAGCACTTGCGGCGTGGTCCGCGCATTGCCCAGGCCCACCGCGATGTTGCGCAGCCAGCGCTCGTGGCCGATGCGGTGGATCGCGCTGCCCGCGAGCCGCGATGCAAACACCGCCTCGTCCCAGGCAAACAATTCGGCCAGCGCCACATCGTCTAGCCCGTTGCGCACCGCGAAGTCCGCCTCGCCCGTGACCTGCGCGAAGCGGTTCCAGGGGCAGGCGAGCTGGCAATCGTCGCAACCGTAGATGCGATTGCCGATCAGCGGCCGGAACTCCTCGGGAATGCTGCCCTTCAGTTCGATGGTCAGGTAGGAAATGCAGCGTCGCGCATCGAGCCGGTACGGCGCGACGATGGCCTGCGTCGGACAGATGTCGATGCAGCGGCGGCAGCTGCCGCAGTGTTCCGCCTGCGGCGCATCCACCGGCAGCGGCAGGTCGGTGTAGATTTCGCCGAGGAAAAACCCCGAACCGCCCTCGCGGTTGAGCAGCAGCGTGTGTTTTCCGCGCCAGCCCAGTCCTGCCTTTTCGGCCAGCGCCACCTCCATCACCGGCGCGCTGTCGGTGAACACGCGGTAGCGGTATTCGC
>JAEYXO010000124.1 GCA_023431245.1 Pseudomonadota bacterium
CCGAGAACATCCTCAAGCACATCCTGCAGAAGGATTTCACCGACCGCGAAATGCTGCGCAACATGCGCGTGGTGGTGGCCTGCTTCGCGGTGATCGTGACGCTGTTCTCGCTGAACACCGAGGCCACCATCTACCAGATGGTCGTCGGCGCCTACAAGGTCACGCTGGTCTCCGCCTTCGTGCCGCTGGTCTGCGGCCTCTACTGGCGCCGCGCCACGACACAGGGCGCGCTCGCCGCGATCCTGGCGGGCTTCTTCGTCTGGATTTCGCTGGAGTTCCTGATGCCCGATGCGCTGGTGCCGCCACAGCTCGCCGGCGTGCTCGCCAGCGCGGCGGCGATGGTCATCGGCTCGCTGCTGCCGCAGTGGATCGGCGCGCCCGGACGGCGGCACGCCCGCTGAACACCCCTGCGCAGCGGATGTCCGGCCGGCTGCGGCATGTCCGCCCGCTGCTGTTCGTCCTGCTGGCCGTCAACGCCGCGGCCTATGCCACGACCGGCCGTTTCTCCGAAGGGCTAGATGCCTTCGCCTGGTACCTGCTGCTCGCGCTGTTCGAACTCGAAACCCGCCGACCGGACTGGAGCCGCCGTCCGCGCATCGCGATGACGCTGGATGTGCTGCGCCTGCTCGCCGCGGCGGCGGTGGCCATTGCCGCAGCCAGTTATTTTGTTGAAGGCGAATGGCTGGATGCGACCAACGCGCTGCTGTGGATCGGCGTCGTCATCGTGCTGGAGCTGGAAGTGCGGCTGCCGGCGACCGCGGCGCGCCATCGCCGGCGGGTGACCGGCGCCGCCTTCGCGCTGTATGCGGCGCTGGCCGCGGTGGCGCTGGCCTGGCTGCTGCGCGGCGAATGGCTGGATGCCTACGACGCGCTGCTGTGGATCGCCGCCTTTGCACTGATCGAACTCGACCTTCTCGACAACGGCGCCCGGGATAATTCTTAAGTATTTGTTTTTATTAAATTATTTGTAGGCTGCGCGGAAGGCGTCGATGAACTTCGGCAGCTGCTCCGCCGGCAGGTGATTGATGCCTGCCGCCGCCTGCCGCCCGCCACCGGTCGCGAATTCCAGGCACAGGCGGTCGGCACCCTGTGGACGATTGCGCGGCGCGCGCACGCTGACCGCATAGGCGCCATCCGCCTTCGCCACCAGCACCGCATGCGCGCGTTGCGGCGCGGACTGCGCCAGCCGGTTGCCGAACACGCCATTGACGCGCCGGCTCCAGGCCGCATCCGGCAGGATGTAAAGCGCCGCGGCCTCGTCCGCGGACTCCGGCTGCAGTTCCTCCGCGCGGAACAGGTCTTCGGCGCCCGCCTGCTTCAGCACCTCGAACACCGGCTCATCAAACATGAAATGCCGCGGATCGGCATAGGGCGCGATCGTGCGGTAAAGATCCGCCGGATGGTAGTGCAGGTCGTCGACCGTTTCGCCGTAGGCGTTGTAATTGATCGCCTCGCCCAGTTCATGCAGGCGCGCGAGTTCGGTGCGGTCCAGCTGCAGCGGCTGCGCGGCACGCAGCGCCGACTCGACCAGGTTGTCGCCGAAGGCCGCGACCACCGCCCACAGCCGGTGTTTGCCGTCGAGATGGCGGTCTACCAGCAGGCTGGTGCAGACATCCGGCGCGGTGTCGATATGCGCCTCGAACTGCGGATGCCGCGGAATCTCGCCGGCGGCATGATGGTCGAAATAACGCACGCGGGCGCCATTCAGCAGTGCGCGCTCGATGGCGCGGGCATTGCTGCGCAATGACACGTCGAGCACCGTCAGGCAATCGCCGGCGGCTGCGGCCGTTGCGACGCGATCCACCAGCGCCGTGTCGCGCTTGACGCCGGTGACCAGTTCCGACGCCTGCGGCTCGACCAGCCGCAGCTGGTGCAGGGCGCAGATGCCGTCGGCGTCGCCGTTGAAGATGTCGTAGAATTTCATCGATGCTGCTGGAATCCCAATCGCCGTCCGCAAGACGCGGCCCCAGCCTCGCTGGCACGGCGGCGCTAGCTTACAGTCTGGTCATCGTCTATGCCAGCCTGCAGCCCTTCGGCGGCTGGAGCGCGATCCCCGCCGGGTCCCGCATATTCCTGTACGAGCCCTGGCCGCGCTGGATCACCGTCGAGGACGTGCTGTTCAACTTCGCCGCCTATGTGCCGCTGGGTTTCCTGATCGCGCTCTCATTGCGCGCGCGGTGGAGCGCACCCGCCGCGGTCACCCTGTCCGCAATCGCCTGCACGCTGCTCAGCGGCGCCATGGAAACGGTGCAGCAGTACCTGCCCTCGCGCATCGCGTCGAACGTCGACCTGCTGGTGAACGCCGCCGGCGCAGCGGCCGGCGCGCTGATCGCACCGCTGTTTTCGCAGGAACAGTGGCCGGGCCGCGAACTGGCGCGGCTGCGCAACCGGTGGTTTGTCGCCGGCCTGCGCGGCGATGCCGTGCTGGTGCTGGCGGGGCTGTGGCTGCTCGCGCAATGGCACACGCCGGCCGTGGCCTTCGGCAACGGCGACCTGCGCGGCATTTTCAGCCTGCCGGCGCTGTTCGTGT
Organism: Pseudomonadota bacterium; assembly: GCA_023431245.1. Lineage (GTDB taxonomy): Bacteria > Pseudomonadota > Gammaproteobacteria > Burkholderiales > SG8-41. The sequence continues at coordinate 2,531 of JAEYXO010000124.1, forward strand.
TTGCCCCGGACAGCTATCTCGCGGCCGAAGCCGGCGTGGTTGCGCTCAACGTCGCCGGACTCGGCCTGCTGCTGGCCGGCGTCACCCACGACCCCGGGCCGGGTTACTGGCGGGCACTGGCGCTGCTGTTCGCCTGCGCCTGCGTGCTGAAAGCCGCCGCCGCAATGCTGGTGCTGCAGGCGGCCAATCCCTGGAGCTGGCTGACGCCCGGTGTCATGCTCGGCCTCGCCGCCGGCATCGCGGCACTGCTGATCCTGGTCCACCTGCCGCCGCGCGGTCGCATGGCCTTCGCGCTGCTGGCACTGGCGGGGGCGGTCGCCCTGCTCAACGGCATCCCCGAAAACCCCTACCGGCCGGCACCCACCCACCTGCTCCTCGGCCGCTCCAGCCACATTCTCAGCTTTGCCAGCATGACCCGCGCACTCTCCGATCTCTGGCCTTTCCTCGCCATGCTCTGCGCGCTGCTGAGCCTCCCTCTGCGCGACACCGCGCATTACCGTTCCTGACCGGATGACCCGATGACCCGAAAAACCGCCCCTGCGCCATCCCCCTCGCTGGACGGCCTGCGCCTGCAGCAGCGCCGCTTCGCGGAAGCACGCGACTGGGGCCAGTTCCACACGCCGAAGAACCTGGCGATGGCCCTGAGCGTCGAGGCCGCCGAACTGCTCGAATGTTTCCAGTGGCTGACGCCGGAGCAGAGCGCGCGGCTGGCGGCAAAGGACCGCCGCGCGGTCGAGGAGGAAATGGCCGATGTGCTGCTCTACCTGCTGCGCCTCGCCGACGTGCTCGATGTCGATCTGCCGCGCGCGGCGCAGCGCAAGCTGGCGGTCAACGCGCGCAAGTACCCGGTGACGCTGGCGCGCGGCAATGCGCGCAAATACTCGCGCCGCTGACGCGGGATTGCGCCGGTTGCCCCGGTTATAATCCGCCTCTCCCGTCGCAGGGCGCCTCCCGACCATGAGCCACTACAAGCACCATGTCTTCTTCTGCTGCAACCAGCGCGACAACGGCGCGCGCTGCTGCGCCGATCACGGCGCGCAGGACCTGCGCGACTACGCCAAGAAGAAGGTCAAGGAGCTGAAGCTCTCCGGTCCGGGAAAGACGCGCATCAACCAGGCCGGCTGCCTCGACCGCTGCGACGAAGGCCCGGTGCTGGTGGTGTATCCCGAAGCGGTCTGGTACACCTATGTCGACCGCGAGGACATCGACGAAATCATCAGCGAACACCTGCAGCACGGCCGCGTCGTCGAACGCCTGAAAATCTGAACCCCGCGCGGCGCGGCTCCGTCCGCGCCGCCGCCGCACCATGCCCAACACCGAACTGCGCCCCATGCATCCGTCCACGCTCGAACGGCTCACCGTCGAAGGCCCGGCCGGCGCGCTCGAAACAGACCTCAATGATCCGGGCGAGCCGCGGCGCGGCCTCGCGCTGATCGCGCATCCCAACCCGGTGCAGGGCGGCACCAAGGACAACAAGGTCGTCACCACGCTGGCAAAAACCCTGTTCGGCCTCGGCTATGTCGTCCTGCGCCCCAATTTCCGCGGCGTCGGCGCCAGCGCCGGCGGCTTCGACCAGGGCAATGGCGAAACCGAAGACATCCTCGCGGTCGCGCGTTACGCGCAGGCCCGTTTCGGCGAACTGCCGCTGCTGCTGGCCGGTTTCTCCTTCGGCGCCTTCGTGCAGACCCGCGTCGCGCAGGCACTGGCGCCCGAAAAACTGGTGCTGGTCGGCCCCGCGGTCAACCGCTTCCCCGCCGCCACCGTGCCGGCGGACACGCTGGTGATCCACGGCGAAGTCGACGACGTGGTGCCGCTGGCCGCGGTGCTCGACTGGGCGCGGCCGCAGCAGCTGCCGATCGTCGTGGTGCCCGGCGGCGAACATTTTTTCCACGGCCGGCTGCACCTGCTGTCGCAGATCGTGCAGCGCCACTGCGCATGAACGCCGCCGTACCGCTGGCAGCCACCGGGCTGCGCAAATCCTATGGCGACAGCGAAGTCGTCTGCGGGCTCGACCTCCGTCTGCGTCCGGGCGAATGTTTCGGACTGCTCGGCCCCAACGGCGCCGGCAAGACCACCACGCTGCGGCTCTGTCTCGGACTGACCGATCCCGACGGCGGCGACATCAGCCTGCTCGGGCAGCCGGTGCCGCGGATGGCGCGCGAGGCGCGGCTGCGCATCGGCGTGGTGCCGCAGTTCGACAACCTCGATCCCGACTTCACGATCCGCGAGAACCTGCTGATCTTCGGCCGCTACTTCGACATTCCCGATGCCACCCTGCGCGCGCGCATCCCCGACCTGCTGGAGTTCGCGGGACTGTCCAGCCGCGCCGACACCCGCATCCAGACCCTCTCCGGCGGCATGAAACGGCGGCTGACGCTGGCGCGCGCGCTGGTCAACGATCCGGAGCTGGTGTTCCTCGACGAGCCGACCACCGGACTCGACCCGCAGGCGCGCCACGTGATCTGGGACCGCCTGCGCAACCTGCTGAAACAGGGCAAGAC
>JAEYXO010000180.1 GCA_023431245.1 Pseudomonadota bacterium
CCGGGATTTCTCGGGGGGCTCATTTTCGGCGAGTCGCTGGCGATTGCCGCGGCCGGCGCGGCGCTGGGCGTCGCGCTGACCTTCCCGGTCGCCGACTGGTTCGCGCGGCAGATGGGCACGCTGTTCCCGGTGTTCGAGGTCAGCGCCTCCACGGTGCAATTGCAGCTGGCCTGCGCCGCGCTGGTGGGTGTCGCCGCGGCGGTGCTGCCGGCGCTGCGCGCGGCGCGGGTGCGCATCGTCGACGGCCTGCGGGCGATGGGATGAACTGATGAAGGCGATCCCGTTTTCCTACACGCTGCGCAACCTGTGGACGCGCAAGCTGACCACTGTGCTGACCGCCGGCGGCATGGCGCTGGTGGTGTTCGTGTTCGCCGCGGTGCAGATGCTGGACACGGGGCTGCGCCAGTCGCTGGTGGCCACCGGCCAGCCCGACAACGTGCATGTGACGCGGCGCGCCGCCGGCGCGGAAATTTCCAGCGTGGTCGAGCGCGCGCAGGCGGCCGTCGTCGAGACACAGCCGGAGATAGCCATCGGGGCCGGCGGTCTGAGGCTGGTGTCTAAGGAGGTGGTGGTGCTGATCACGCTGCCCAAGCGCGATTCCGGCGTCGCCACCAATGTCACCACCCGTGGCGTCGGCGAGGCGGCCTTCGAACTGAGGCCGCAGCTGCGCATCATCGAGGGGCGTGCCTTCCGTCCCGGGTCGGCGGAAGTCATCGTCGGCGCCAGCATTGCCCGGCGTTTCGACGGTGCCGCCGTGGGTTCGCTGCTGCGTTTCGGCGGCCGCGAGTGGCGGGTGGTCGGGCATTTCGAGGCCCGCGGCTCGGCCTATGATTCGGAGGTCTGGGCCGATGCAGGACAGCTGCAGCAGGCCTTCCGCCGCAATGCATGGTCCGCGGTGGTGGGGCGGCTGTCCGATCCCGCGCAGCTGCCGGCGCTGAAGGCGCGGCTCGAAGCCGATCCGCGGCTGACGCTCGACGTCAAGGCGGAGCGCGAATTCTTCGAGGAGCAGTCGAAGGCGCTGTCGAATTTCATCAGCTACCTCGGGCTCACGCTGTCGGTGATCTTTTCGGTGGGCGCGATGATCGGCGCCACGATCACGATGTACGCCGCGGTCGCCAACCGCACCGGCGAGATCGGCACGCTGCGCGCGCTGGGTTTCCGCCGCTCCAGCATCCTCGCGGGTTTCCTGCTCGAGGCGGTGCTGCTGGGCCTGGCCGGTGGCGTCTGCGGGGTGGCACTGGCCTCGCTGATGCAGTTCATCCAGATCTCGACACTGAACTGGCAGTCGTTCTCGGAGCTGGCCTTCAGCTTCACGCTGACGCCGCTGATCATTCTCAACTCGCTGCTGTTTGCGCTGCTGATGGGGCTTGTCGGCGGTTTCCTTCCGGCCGTGCGTGCGGCGCGCCTGGGCATCGTTGACGCCCTGCGCGCGGCCTGAGCCGGTTCAGTTTTTTGCCGGCGCGCGTTCGATGGTGCCGAGGTGGAAGCGGTATTCGCCGGCACGGCGGTCGGCGTAGTAGTGGGTCAGCGTGTTGCGCACCGTGGCGAAGGCGAGCTGTTCCCAGGGAATGTCCGCTTCGTCGAACAGGCGGACTTCGAGGCTTTCGCTGCCGGCACTGAAATCGAGATCGAGCAGCCGGGCGCGGAACAGGATGTAGACCTGGTTGATGTGCGGGATGTTGTACATCGCGTAGAGCGGCCCGATTTCAACCCTGGCGTTGGCTTCTTCCAGCGTCTCACGGGCGGCGCCCTGGGCGGTGGTTTCGCCGTTTTCCATGAATCCTGCCGGCACCGTCCACAGTCCGTGGCGCGGCTCGATCGCGCGTTTGCACAGCAGGATGCGGTTTTCCCACTCGGCGATGCAGCCGACGATCATTTTCGGATTCTGGTAATGGATCGTGCCGCAGTCTTCACAGACGTGGCGCGGCAGCGTGTCGCCGGCGGGGACCTTGAGCGCGACGGCGGCGCCGCAGTTGCTGCAGAACTTCATGGCTGGGTTCCGGTGGAAGTTGCGTAACTATACGGCAAGAAGGCTGCCGCTGCGGCGTCAGACGGCCTTGAACGGGTTGCGCGCCGCGAGTTCGCGTCCGTGCTGTTCCATCAGTTCCGTCTCGCGGTCGAGGAATTGTTCGACGGCCGCGGCGAACTCGGGATGGGCCAGCCAGTGCGCCGACTGCGTCGCCACCGGCAGCAGGCCGCGCGCCATCTTGTGTTCGCCCTGGGCGCCGCCCTCGAAGGTTTTCAGGCCGCGGGCGATCGCGTATTCGATGCCCTGGTAATAACAGGCCTCGAAGTGCAGCAGCGGGTGGTGTTCGACGGCGCCCCAGTGGCGGCCGCAGACGCGGTCGCCGTCGCGCACCAGCAGCGATGCGGCGATGGCGCGGTTTTCCCGTTCAGCGACGATCAGCACCAGGTTTTCCGGCATGGCCGCGCCGATGCGGCGGAAAAATTCCAGGTTCAGGTAGGGCGTGGAGTGGTGCTCGCGGTAGGTCTGGCGGTAGCAGCGCGCGAAGAAGCGCCAGTCTTCCTCGCCGATGGCCGCGCCCTCGAGCCAGCGGAAGCTGATGCCGGCTTCGCGCACCTTGCGCCGTTCCTGGCGGATTTTCTTGCGCTTGTCGTGGCTGAGCCGGGCGAGAAAATCCTCGAAGCCGGCGTAATTCCCGTTGCGCCAGTGGAACTGCCGGCCCTGGCGCAGCATGAAGCCGTGGCGGCGCAGGCACTCGAGGTCGGCGGCGGCGGGGAACAGCACGTGCAGCGAACCCGTTTGTGTCTGCTTCGCCAGTTCCAGCGCGCCGGCGGCGAGCAGGTCGCGGTGCTCCGGTTCTTCGGCGAGCAGGCGCGCGCCGACCACCGGCGTGAACGGCACCGCGCACAGCAGCTTGGGGTAATACTCGAGGCCGTGGCGCCGGTAGGCGTCGGCCCAGGCCCAGTCAAAGACGTATTCGCCGTAGGAATGGCCTTTCAGGTACAGCGGCATCGCGCCGGCGAGGTGACTGCCGTCCTGCAGCAGCAGGTACTGCGGGGCCCAGCCGGTGTCGGGGCAGGCGCAGCCGGTTTCGTGCAGCGCGTGGAGGAAGGCATGCTGCAGGAAGGGATCGCCGCCCGCGAGCCGGTTCCAGCTGCCGGGATCCACGCCGGCCAGCGAGGTGACCACCTGCAGTTTCACTGCAGCTTGACGTCCTCGGGGTGCTGGCCGGTGTCGCGGATCAGCAGGCGCGTCATCTGCGGATCAAAGCCGGAGAGGTGGCTGATGATGCGGCGCACCTCCTGCACATTGCCGAGGGCCAGCTGTGCCATGGCCAGTTCCTGCCAGGCATAGGGGTTCATCGGCTGCAGGTCGGCCGCGGTCTTGAAGGCCTTGACGGCCCTGTCGTTTTCGCCGCGCCGGCGGTGGATGAGGCCGAGGCCGAACCAGGCGCGGTCGAGACTGCGTTTCAACGCGACGGCGCGTTCGAAGCAGCGGATCGCCTCAAGGTCGTTTTCCTGCTGCTGGTGGACATAACCCAGGTTGAACCAGATGTCGGCGTTTTCCGGCTCGATGTCCAGCGACTGCCGGAAGGCCTTTGCCGAGGATTCCCAGTGCCGGCGGGTGGCTTCAAGGTAGCCGATGCCGGCGGCGGCCAGTGCAAAGCGCGGATTGGCCGCCAGCGCATCGCCGTACGCGGCGATGGCGCCATCCGGCCGGCGCAGCGCGAGTTGCAGGCGTGCCCGGTAATAATGCAGCCAGTGCAGCATGAGGGGCCTTGTACGGGACGTTATGCGGGATGGTCGGCGTGTCAATGATGATGCGCGCCGATGATATATTAGCAACATGAAAATAGCGATTGCGCAGTTGAACGTCACCGTCGGCGATCTCGACGGCAATGCGGCACTGATCATCGATGCGGCATCGAAGGCAAGGGCGCAGGGGGCGGGCCTGCTGCTGACCACCGAACTGGTGCTGTGCGGTTATCCTCCCGAAGACCTGCTGCTGCGCGACGATTTTTTTGCGGCCTGTGACCGCGCCTTCCACCGCGTGGCCTCGGAAATCCGCGGCATCACCGTGGTGCTCGGGCATCCCCACCAGGCCGGCGGCAGGCGCTACAACGCGGCCTCGGTGATCCGCGACGGCCGGGTGATCGCGACCTACCTCAAGCGCACGCTGCCCAACTACACGGTATTCGACGAGGAGCGTTACTTCGATTCCGGCGATGCGCCCTGCGTGTTCGAGCACGAGGGCCTGCGCATCGGCATCAACATCTGCGCCGATGTCTGGGAGGAGCCGGCGGCGAAAGCCGCGCGCGAGGCCGGCGCGCAGCTGCTGCTGGTGCTCAATGCCTCGCCGTACCACATCAACAAGCAGCTGACGCGGCACGAGGTGGTGCGCGAGCGCGTCGGCAGGACCGGCATGCCGGTGATCTACGCCAATCAGGTCGGCGGCCAGGATGAGCTGGTGTTTGACGGCGCTTCCTTTGCGGTCGATGACCGCGGCGAGCTGACCCACCAGCTGCCGGCTTTCCGGGAGGCGCTGGCCGTGATCGAGGTCGCCGGCGGAGTGCCGGTGAGGGGACAGATCGCGCCGGCGGTGTCGCTGGAGCAGGATGTCTATGCGGCGCTGACGCTGGGCGTGCGCGACTATCTCGGCAAGAACGGTTTTCCCGGCGCGCTGCTCGGCCTCTCCGGCGGCATCGATTCCGCGCTGACGCTGGCGGTGGCGGTCGACGCGCTCGGCGCCGACAAGGTGCACGCGGTGATGATGCCCTCGCAGTACACCGCGGACATGAGTTGCGAGGATGCAAAGGCGCAGGCGCAGCTGATGGGCGCGCGTTACTCCGAGATTGCGATCCGGCCGGTGTTTGATGCCTTCCGCACTGCGCTGGCCGACCAGTTCCGCGGCCTGAAGGATGACGTCACCGAGGAAAACCTGCAGGCCCGCATCCGCGGCACGCTGTTGATGGCGATGTCGAACAAGACCGGCGCCATCGTGCTGACCACCGGCAACAAGAGCGAGATGGGCACCGGCTATGCGACGCTTTACGGCGACATGGCGGGCGGTTTCGCGGTGCTGAAGGACCTGAAAAAAACGCTGGTTTACCGCCTTGCGGAATACCGCAACACGGTGGCGCCGGTGATTCCGCGGCGGGTCATCGAGCGTGCGCCCTCGGCGGAGCTGCGGCCCGACCAGAAGGACCAGGACAGCCTGCCGCCGTACGACGTGCTCGATGCGATCATGGAGGCCTATGTCGAGCAGTACCGCAGCCCGCAGGAAATCGTCGCCCAGGGGTATGCGCCGGCCGATGTCGACCGCGTGATCCGGCTGATCCGCATCAGCGAGTACAAGCGCCGCCAGGCGCCGGTCGGCATCCGCATCACCAGCCGCGGCTTCGGCAAAGACTGGCGCTACCCGATCACCAACAAGTTCAGACACTGAGCCGCAGCATGCCTTGTGCTATTCTTTCTGCCGTCCATCAGCCGCCGGAGCCGACATGAAAAAAATCGAAGCGATATTCAAGCCCTTCAAGCTGGACGAGGTTCGCGAAGCGCTGTCGGAGATGGGCGTCAGCGGGCTGACGGTGACCGAGGTCAAGGGTTTCGGCCGGCAGAAGGGGCATACCGAGCTTTACCGCGGCGCGGAGTATGTCGTGGATTTCCTGCCCAAGGTGAAGGTCGAGGTGGTGGTTCCGGACAAGCTGCTCGACCAGGCGATCGATGCCGTGGTCAAGGCCGCGCGCACCGGCAAGATCGGCGACGGCAAGATTTTCGTCAGCGACGTTGCGCAGGTGATCCGCATCCGCACCGGCGAAACCGACGAAGCGGCCGTCTGAGGCCGGGGTTTTCCTTTCACGTCTCCGCCTTCCCGGAGACTCGCTGCGCGGCCCCCCGAGGGGACTTGCTACGTAGCGCCCCCCGAGGGGACTCGCTTCGCAGCGCGCAGCAGGACCAGCACCGCGCCGCTGCCGCCGTCCGTCAGCGGCGCCTGGCAGTAAGCCAGCACTTCATCCCTCTGGGCCAGCCAGCCTGACAGTTTTTTCTTCAGCACCGGTTCGCGGTTGGGCGAACGCAGCCCCTTGCCGTGGACGATGCGCACGCAGCGCCAGCCCTCGCGCAGGCAGCGGGCGAGGAATGCAGCGGTCAGCGGGCGTGCCTCGGCCGCGGTGTGGCCGTGGAGATCGAGGTGGCCCTGGACCACCCAGTGGCCGCGGCGCAGCTTCTTCAGCTGCTGCCGGGAAATCCCGTCGCGCAGGAACTGCAGTTCATCGCCGCTTTCCAGACCCTGTTCCCAGGCCGGACTGTCGCTGAGCGTGTCGCGCAGGGCCGCGCGTTCGTCGAGTTCGCGCTGTGCGGCGACGGGGCGCGGTTTGGGCCGCACCAGTTTTGCCCGGTTGAGCGGCGCCAGCGG
>JAEYXO010000253.1 GCA_023431245.1 Pseudomonadota bacterium
GTCGGCAAGCTGATGGCCGAACAGGGCCTGCTGGGCATCACGATGAAGGAAGAGGACGGCGGTCAGGGCGGCTCGCTGATGGACGCCATCATCGCGATCGAAACCATCGCCTCGGTGTGCCCGCGCAGCGCCGACGTGATCCAGGCCGGCAACTTCGGCCCGGTGCGCGTGCTCGCCGAGTACGGCACGCCGGACCAGAAGAAGCGCTACCTCGACAAGATCCTCGCCGGTGAATCGCTGATCACCGTCGGCATGACCGAGCCGGAAGCCGGTTCGGCGGTGACGGACCTTAAAACCACGGCCACGCCCGACGGCGAGGGTTACCGCATCAACGGCGTCAAAGTGTTCCAGACCCATGCTTCATACGCCGACGTGATGCTGACCTATGTGCGCTTCGGCCCCGGCGTCGGCGGCATCGGCTCGGTGCTGATCCCGCGCGACGCCCCCGGCTTCAAGCAGGGCGCGCCGGCGAAATTCATGAATGGCGAGGAATGGGTGCAGACCTACCTCGACAATGTTTACGTCGGACCCGAGAACGTGATGTTGAAGGAAGGCGGCTTCAAGAAGCAGATCGCCGGATTCAACGTCGAGCGCATCGGCAACACCGCGCGTTCGCTGGCCTTCGGCCGCTACGCCTACAACGTCGCCCGCGAGTGGGCGATGCAGCGCAAGCAGTTCGGGCGCCTGCTCTGCGAATTCCAGGGCCTGCAGTGGAAATTCGCCGACATGAAAATGAAGCTCGAGGCCGGCCAGCTGCTGCTCTACAAGGCGGCGGTCAATGCCGACGGCGGCATTCCCTCGGCCGAAGACACCGCAATCGCCAAGGCCTTCTGCAACCAGGCCGGTTTCGACGTCTGCAACGAGGCGATGCAGATCATGGGCGGCATGGGTTACACCGACGAATCGCTGGTCGAGTACTGCTTCCGCAAATGCCGCGGCTGGATGATTGCCGGCGGCTCGATCGAGATCCTGAAGAACCGCATCGCCGAGGGCATTTTCGAGCGCACGTTCTCGCAGCGTCCGCCGAAGGCCTGAACTTTAAAACCTGACTTACAGGATAGACAGGATTTACAGGATAAAAACCCCGGGCTTCTGACCCGTTTTATCCTGTAAATCCTGTTCATCCTGTTAATTTGATTTTCTCTGTGCCATTTGTGGCTCATGTCTATTTGAACTTATGTCGACCAATCTATATCAAGCCGTATTTGACCCCCGTTCCATTGCGCTGATCGGCGCCTCGAGCGACGAGAAGAAAAACACCTCGCGCCCGCAGCGTTACCTGAAGCGCCACGGTTACCAGGGCAAGCTGATCCCGGTGAATCCGGGCCGTGACGAGGTTTTCGGCGAGAAGGCCTACCCCGATGTCGCCTCGATACCCGGCGAAGTCGACCATGCCTTCGTGATGGTGCCGGCGAAAGCGGTGCCGGCGGCGCTGAAGCAGTGCGTCGAGAAAAAGATCCCGGTGGTCACGGTCTACAGCGACGGTTTCGCCGAAACCGGCGAGGCCGGCCGCGCGAAGCAGCAGGAACTCAATGACATCATCCGCGGCAGCCAGACACGCCTGGTCGGCCCCAACTGCATCGGCCTGCTGAGCACCCAGACCCACCTCGCGCTGTCGGTCAACGCGGTGCTGGAAAAACTCGAGATCACGCCCGGCGGACTGGCAATCGTGTCGCAATCGGGCAGCATGATGGGCGGCCTGATGTCGCGCGGGCTCGGCCGCGGTGTCGGCTTCTCGAAGCTGATCTCGGTCGGCAACGAGGCCGACCTCGGCGTCGGCGAACTCGCGGGCCTGCTGGTCGACGACCCGCACACCCAGGCCATCCTGCTGTTCATGGAAACCATCCGCGACGCCAAACACCTCGCCGAGGCCGCACGGCGCGCCTATGCCGTCAACAAACCTGTGATCGTCTACAAGCTGGGCCGTTCCGAAGTGGGACAGGACCTGGCCGCATCACACACCGGCGCGATGGCCGGCGCCGACGAGGCGGTGGATGCCTTCTTCAAGGCCCACGGCATGCTGCGCGTGGACACGCTGGAAGCGCTGTTCGAGCTGCCGGCGCTGGTGCAGGGCCGCAAGCCGAACAAACAGCACCGCGTCGCGGCGATGACCACCACCGGCGGCGGCGCGGCCTGCGTGGTCGACCGCATCGGCACCTACGGTGTCGATGTCGTCGGGCCCACCGATGCCCTGGTCTCGACACTGGCGCAGAAAAACATCGCGATCAGCAAGTCGCGCATCACCGACCTGACGCTGGCCGGCGCCAAAAAGGAAATCTACGGCGGCGTGCTGAATGCCCTGCTCGCCTCCGACCACTGCGACCTGGTGCTCGCGGTCGCCGGCAGCTCGGCGCAGTTCCAGCCGCAGATCGCGGTGGAACCGCTGGTCGAGGCCGACCGTCGCGACAAGGCGATCGCGGTTTTCCTCGCGCCGCATGCCGAAGCCTCGCTGAAACTGCTGGCCCAGGCCGGCATCGCCGGTTTCCGCACGCCGGAATCCTGTGCCGATTCGATCCGCGCCTGGAAGCAGTGGGTGCCGCCGGTGGATATCCCCAAGGCTGATGCGCAGAAATGCGCGGCCGCGGGTGCCCTGCTGAAAGCCGCCACGGGCAAACAACTGAACGAACAGCAGGCCTGCGCGGTATTCGGTGCGCTGGGCGTGCCGCAGGCACAGACCGCGGTGATGGCCGACGCCAACGCGAAAGTCGAGATGACTTATCCGGTGGTGGCGAAAATCCTGTCGCCGGACATCGCGCACAAGACCGACGCCGGCGGCGTGGTGCTGAACATCGGCGATGCGGCCCAGCTGAAACAGGCGGCCGACAGGATCTTCGCCAGCGTGAAAGCGAAACATCCGCAGGCCAAACTCAACGGCATCCTGGTGCAGCGCATGGAGCGCGGCCTGGCCGAAGTCATCGTCGGCTTCAAGCGCGACCCCCAGGTCGGCCCGCTGGTGGTGATCGGCGTCGG
>JAEYXO010000323.1 GCA_023431245.1 Pseudomonadota bacterium
TGGGTCAGCTTGATGCCCGTTTGTTGTGCAAAGAATTCACCGGCAAGGTGCGGCGCGCCGCCGATGCCTGAGGATGCGAAGGTCAGCTGGCCGGGTTTTTCCTTGGCCTGTGCGATCAGGTCCTTGACCGAGGTCAGCAGCGACTTGATATTGACCACCAGCACATTGCCGACAGCCCCGTTCGTGGTCAGGAATTCGAAATCCTTGATCGGATCAAAGGGCATTTTCAGCAGGCTGGGGTTGACCGAGAAACGCAGCGAAACGATGCCTATCGTGTAGCCGTCGGGTTCCGATTTCGCAACCAGGCCGGCGCCGATCACGCCACCGGCACCGCCGCGGTTGTCGACGACAATCTGCTGTTTCCACAGTTCGTTCAGACGCTGTGCGATGACGCGCGCGGCGCCGTCGCTGCTGCCGCCGGGCGCCGCGGACACGACGAGGCGGATCGGGCGGTTGGGGTAATCCGACGCCTGCTGGGCCGAGACCGGCAGCACGGCTGTGCCGAGTGCGATGGCCGGGATGGATACCAGGTATTTCTGCAATGCATGGGTCATGACATTCTCCAGTTCGTGTTTCGGGACCGGCACTGCCGGAATCGGGTCATAAGCAAATTTCCTGCCATATGGGCAGCGGAGTGTTCAGTCGAAATCCTCGCGCGGAAACACCGGGGGCAAAGGCTCGACGGCATCCATTTCGGGGCCAAGTTCGGCCTCGATCTCGCGCATCGACTCGAGCAGCGCCGACAACCGCAAGGTGACATTTTCGAGATCCTCCTCGGGAATGTCGAGGTTGGCGATGCGTGCCAGGGCCAGCGTTTGTTCACGGTTCAGCATGTTCATGCTCCTTCAGGCCGCCGCAGCGGTGGTGACGGACAGATCGGGGTGGCGGCGGTGCCAGGCTGTGGCCTGCTCATAGGCATGGCCGACACGGAATACCGTGGGTTCGCCGAAGGGACGCCCCGCGATCTGCAGCGACAGCGGCAATCCCTTGCTGCTGAAGCCCATCGGCAGCGCCAGTGCCGGCACATTGGCCATGCTGAAGGGATAGGTCGATATCCGTCGCAGCAGCACCTTGTTCTTCATCGCTTCCGCCGAATCGACGGTTTCCCGTGTGGCCTCGATCAGACCCGGCGGATTCAGGCTGGTCGGGCAGACCAGCACGTCGCACCGGCCCAGCATCGCCAGCACTTCATTGCGCACCAGGGCCCTCGCCCGCATTGCGCGGTGGTACACCGCTGCGGGAATCAGCGCGCCGGCCGCCAGCCGCGTGCGCGTGCCGTTGTCCAGGTCGCGCCAGTGCCCGCGCAGCCAGTGCTTGAGCATCATTGCCGCGATGTCCGAATCCGAGGTCAGCAGCTGCAGCGGCACCGCAAATTTTGCCCTGGGCAGCGACACCTCCGACACTGCGGCACCGAGTTCCGACAGCACCCTGACCGCCTCCCGCATGGCCGCCATGACTTCGGGATGGGCGCCTTCGGGCCAGCACAGCTCGCGAACCACGCCCACCTTCAGCCCGCGCAGGTCGCCGCCGAGGGATTGCAGGTAATCCGGAACCGGCCGCGTGCTGCTCAGGGCATCGCGCGGATCGTGGCCGGCGATCGCCTGCAGGAACAGCGCGTTGTCGGCAACCGTGCGCGTCAGGGGGCCGATGGTGTCCGCGGTCCAGCCGTACATCACGCCGCCATGGCGGCTGACACGGCCGAAGGTCGGCCGCAGGCCGACGATGCCGTTGGCGGCCGCCGGACTGCGGATGGAGCCGCCGGTGTCCTCGCCCAGCGAGGCTGAGGTGAAGCCCGCGGCCGGCGCGATGCCCGATCCGCTGGAGGAACTCGCGGGGTTGTGTTTGATGTTCCAGGGGTTGCGCGGCTGGCCATAGGCGAAGTCGATGGTGCCGCCCTTGCCGAACTCATGCAGGTTTTCCTTGCCGATCAGGATCGCGCCTGCCTGTTCCAGGCGCTCGATGACCGCCGCGTCGTGATCCGGAATGTTGTCGGCCAGCAGCCGCGATCCTAGGGTTGTCCTGATGCCGCGGGTATTGAGCTGATCCTTGACGCCGAAAGGCAGCCCGTGGAGCGGTCCGCGCCAGCGCCCGGCCGCGATCTCGCTCTCCGCCGCCCTGGCCTTGGCCAGCGCGCTGTCGGCAAGCACGGTGATGTAGGCGCGCAGCACCGGATTCCAGCGTTCAATGCGCGACAGGCTGGCGCGCAGCAGTTCAACCGGCGACAGCTTGCGCTCGCGGATCAGGCGCGACTGCTCGGTCGCGGTCATGAAAACAATGTCGTCGCCGGTATCTCCCATGTGCTTCCGCTTCCTCATGAAAATTGCAGTCCGGCCGTTTCTATATCACGTGTGCTTCATGCATGCCAGTTGACCGGGCAGTCACATAAAGTGGACGGCGAAGCATGCGCCGTCACGGAATGACGTATCTTCAGGCCCTCGTTTCCAGGGAGATCCGACATGCTTCACCGAAAATCATCCGCGGCCTGCGGCGCAGCCGTGATCGCACTGCTCTGCACGGCACAGG
>JAEYXO010000367.1 GCA_023431245.1 Pseudomonadota bacterium
GCCACGCCGTGGCCGAGCGCATGGACGGCCTGGTGCTGCCGGGCGGCCCGCTGGGCGTGACGCCGATGCACATGCCCTTCGAGGGCACCATCACGCTGACGCCGGATACCTATCAACGCGTGGTCACCGAAACCTGCGCCTCCACCGCCCAGCACGGCGCCAAACGCCTGCTGATCCTCAACTGGCACGAGGGCAACATCCCCTCGCTGGCGATCGCCTCGGAAAAACTGCATCGCGAAGTCGGCATGAGCGTGATCGTGGTGCAGGCCTGCTATGTCGCCGCCGAACTCTATGGCCACGACTGCGGCGGGCTGACCCACGGCGGTGAAATCGAAGCGCTGGCGGTGCTCGCCTACCAGCCGGAACTGGTGCACCTCGATCGCATCGACTACTCCTCCGACCACGGCCACGGCCGCAAATGGGACCGCCTGCGCCGCACCCGCAGCTACCAGCCGGTGCTGCGCGACATCAAGACCATCGCCGCGACCGGCTGGTACGGCTCGCCGGAGCATGCCACGGCGGCAAAAGGCCTGAAGATGCTCAACGACATCGCCGACGCGATCGCGAAGGAGTGCACGGAAATCTTCGCATTGCTCGATGAAGCACAGGGCGGCACCGCGGAAATCAAACATCTCAAGGTGGCCAGCTGATGGCCAAGGTCCTCACCCAGGCCGAAGCCAAAAGCATGTGCCTGCCCGGCCGCAAATCGCTGGAAATCGTTTCCGGCGAGAAGGGCTCTGAGGCGGTGACGCTGCGCCTGGTCGAAATCCCGCCGGCCAAACCCGGCGACGCCCCGCGCGGCAAACACTTCCACCAGGGCTTCGAGGAATGCATCTACGTGATGTCCGGCGAAGGCTGCACCGAGGCCGACAGCGGCAGTTACCCGCTGAAGGCCGGCGACACCATCCTGATCCCCTCCGGCGAGAAACACGCCACGCGCAACACCGGCAGCGGACCACTGGTATTGCTGTGTTTCTTCCCGGTGGCCGACATCAGCAAGCGCACGCAGGAAACATCCCCACCCAAACCCTAGCCACAGAGGACACAGAGAGCACAGAGAAATCCTGTATGCAGGCAGCGTCTTGCTCAGGCGTTTTTCGCAGTTCTCTGTGTCCTCTGTGACCTCTGTGGCTAAAAAGGTTTTCATTCATGACCATCGACGTCCTCTGCCTCCGCCCCGAAGCCGACTTCACCCGCGTCGGCGTCACGCCGCCGCAGAACCTCAAGATCGCCTACCGCAAGCCGGATGACGCCGACCTGCCGGCGCTGTTTAAACAGGCCAAAGCGGTGGTCATGCCCGCGGTCGGCCCGAAACTGCCGGCAGCGCTGTTCGAGGGCACGGCTCTCAAGGTCGTGCAGATCACCGGCGCCGGCGTTGACCGCCTTGATGAAGCCGCGCTGAAGAAACTCGGCATCCCTGTCGCCAATGTGCCCGGCGGCAGCAATTCCGCCGTCGCCGAATACGTCACCGCCTGCGCCTCGGTCCTGCTGCGCCGCTTCGCCTGGGCCGACGCCGAAATCAAGAAGGGCAACTATGTGCCTTTCCGCAACCGCATGATGGCCGACAACCTCGCCGGCATCGACGGCGCCACGGTCGGTGTCGTCGGCATGGGTGTCATCGGCATGGCGGTCGCCCAGGCCTTCCACCGCATCGACTGCAACATCGTGTACTTTGACCCGGCGCTGAAAGACACCGGCAAGGCAGACGCGATGGGCGCGAAAGCGCTGCCGCTCGAAGATCTGCTGAAAACCGCCGACGTGGTGACGCTGCATGTGCCGCTGATCCCCGCCACGACGAACCTGATCGGCACCGCGCAGCTCGCGCTGATGAAACCGGATGCCGTGCTGATCAACGGCGCCCGCGGTGGCGTCGTCGACGAGGCTGCGCTGGCACAGGCGCTGCAGGACGAACGCATCGCCGGCGCCGCGGTCGACGTCTACAGCATCGAACCGGCCACTCCGGAGAATCCGCTGCTGCAACTGCAAGGCGAAGCGGCTTCGCGCCTGCTGCTGACGCCGCATGTCGCGGGTGTCACCCGCCAGTCGGCGGCTTTCCTGTTCAAGGCTTCCTGGGAAAACGTCCAGCATGTGCTGAACGGCGGGACGGTCGCCAACCGCGTCTACTAGAATACGGGGCAGGCGGCGCCAAGCGCCACCGCAACAGGAGGAGCCCCGTTGAAACCAAGCAAAACCCTCGGCATCGCCGTCATCGGCGCCGGCCGCATCGGCACGCTGCGCGCGCGCCTGTCCGCGAAACATCCCTCCGTCGGCTTCCTCGCCATCGCCGACCAGGATCCGGCAAAAGCCGCAGCCCTCGCCAAAACCACCGGTGCCGACCTGCATTCATCAAACAATTTCGACATCATCGAGCGTCCCGAAGTCACCGCGGTCTTCGTGTCCACACCCGAGGGTGAACATGCCGCGCCGGTGAAACGTGCGCTGGAACTCGGCAAGCCGGTGCTGGTGGAAAAACCGATTGCGCTGTCACTGAATGACGCCGAAGACATCCTCGCGACGCTGAAAGCCACCGGGGGCGAGTTGCGCATCGGCTACAGCCGGCGCTACAAGGAGTGTTACCTGCGCGCCAAGGAGCAGATGATCCAGGGCCGCCTCGGCCGCGTCACCGGCGGGCTGGCGCGGGTCTACAACTCGCGAGCCCAGGCCTTCGCCATCCTCAAGCGCGACCCGCACGCCACCCCGGTGCTGGACGTGCTGACCTACTACGTCGACCTTATGTGCTGGTTCCTCGAAGGCAATGCGCCGGTGGAGATCGTCGCCCGCGGCCAGAAGGGCATTTTCCGCGACGCCGGTTACGGCGCCGACGACGTGACCTGGGCCATCGTCACCTTCGCCGACGGCGCGGTGGTCAACTTCGGCGTCAGCTACGCGCTGCCCGCGCGTTACCCGACGCTGGGCCAGTCCGACCGCCTCGAACTGCTGGGCACCGAGGGCACGATGATCGTCGACGACGACCACATGGACCACATCCTCTATTCGGACAAGGGCATTCCGCATGCCTATGTGCCGGACCACGCGGTGAACATGGCCTTCCTCGGCAGCAACACTGCCGGCGACTGGGCGGTGGGCGACTTCTGGGGGCCGCTCGGCAACGAGACCCGCGCCTGGCTCGACCACCTGGTCACCGGCCAGCCGACCGTGCACACCACGCCCGAACAGGCGATGGTCAACCTGCAGACCACGATCGCCATCGAACGCTCGGCGCGCGACGGCAAGCCGGTGCGGCTGCCGCTCGAAACCTGACCGCACAACACGCAATAAACCGGAGGAGCACCATGCTGCGCACGACATTCATCGCCTGCGGCCTCATTGCCGCCACGTTCGCCCAGGCCCAGGACTACCCGAACCGCCCGGTGCGGATGATTTCACCGAACCCGCCGAGCGGCGCCAATGACACCATCGGCCGCATCATCGCCCTGAAGCTGGGCGAGGTGCTGGGCCAGACGATGGTGATCGACAACCGCGGCGGCGCCGGCGGCACACTCGGCGCCGAAATCGCCGCCCAGGCCAATGCTGACGGCTACACCCTGCTCGCCGGCTCGGTGTCGACGCATTCCTTCTCACCCGCACTGCGCGCGAAGCTGAACTACGATCCGGTCAAGGACTTCACGCCGATCTCGCTGTTCGCGATCTCGCAGAACCTGCTGGTCGCCAACCCTTCCCTGAAAGTCTCTTCGGTGAAGGAGCTGGTCGCGCTGGCGAAGTCGAAACCGAAGGCGCTGAACTACGCCTCCGGCGGCACCGGCTCGACCAGCCATTACGCGATCGCACTGTTCGTGCACCGCGCCGGCATCGACAGGGACACCATACATATCCCGTACAAGGGCGGCGCACCCTCGGTGGCCGCGACCATGTCCGGTGAAACCCAGTTCTATTTCGGCCCGATGGCCAGCATGACCTCGCAGGTGCAGGCCGGGAAACTGCGCGCGCTGGCGGTGGGCGGCATCAAGCGCTCCCCCACGCTGCCGGAGGTGCCCACGGTCGCCGAGGCCGGCATCCCGACCTACCAGTCCTTCGGCTGGTTCGGCATGCTGGCGCCCGCCAAAACGCCGGAGCCCGTGATCCGCAAGCTCAACCAGGCGGTCGCCACCGCGGTCAACTCGGCGGATGTCAGCCAGCGCTTCCTGCAGCTGGGTGTCGATCCGGTGCACAACACGCCGGCGGAGTTCCGCAGCTTCATCGCCGACCAGCTGGTCCGTTACCGGACTGCGGTGAAGGAACTGGGGCTGAAGGCGGACTGAGCGGAAAAAAACACGGGGCCACCATTGCCGGCGACCCCGTGCAACCACCGCCGATCACCCCCTTTCCGGAACAGCGCTTCCCGTCTGCGACGTCTTTCCCGCCGCGCCACCGCCAAACACCACCCGCCAGTCCACCCGCGCCGTCAGCTGCATCAGCACGAACAGCGTCAGCACCGCGCCCAGCGTCACCGCCAGCCCGGTCAGTCCCTTGAAGAAAAAGGCATAGGAGAACAGCACCAGGTAAAGCAGTTGCGCCATGCCCGCCGCAAGGAAGGCATAAGGACCGCTGATCGCCGCGCGCAGGTAGGACAGCGTCAGGAACAGCGAGACGGCGGCTGCAATGCCGAAGGCGAGATGGATGCTGACCTGGTCGGCAAGGTAGGCAAACAGCAGGTGGAAGGAAAAAAATGCGGAAGCCAGGAAGAAAAAATGCATCGGATGGAAATCGATGCCGCGGACGATGCCCAGCGCCAGCAGCACGACGATGAAAAAGAACAGTGACACCGGCGCAAACGAGGCGATCTCCGCCGCCAGCGGCCCCGGCTGCAGCTTCTCCGGCATCGCCAGCGCGATGTTGACGCCGGCCACCAGGCGGCGGAACTCCCAGACCAGGTGCCAGCCGCCGTCGACGGCCTGCCTGCGCGTCGGCGACATGCCGTCCTCCGGAAAATCGATGTCGCGGAAATCAGTGGTGACCGCCAGCCGGAAATTGCGCACCTCCGACACCCCGCTGCCCAGCGCATAGGTCCAGCGCCCCAGGCCCTGGCTGCGGTAACCCGCGCGCAGCACGGCCTGTTCCCCGGGACCGAGCTCGACGCTGCCGGCGATGCGCCCGTCCTTCGCTTCCGGGGACCGCAGCCAGGGTTTGCCGTCGACCTCGAAACGCAGCTCGTCGAAGACCGCGCGTTGCGCCGGGAACGGCAGCGCGATGTCGATGACCCGGCGCTCGCGGTGGGGGTTGCCCAGCGTGTAAGCGGCGTCAAAACGCACCGTGTAGGTCGCGTACCACAGCAGCCCCTTCTGCCGGTGCTCCAGTCCCAGCGCCGCGCGCACATCGCTGGCCTCCAGCGCCAGCGGTTCGGCAACACGCTTGCTGACCGTGTTGCGGGTTTTCACGCCGTTGACCTCGGTTTCGACCTGCGCCGTCTCGTAGCGGACGGCGGCCACTGCCGGCGGCGCCTGCACCTGGGGTGCGCCCCACAGCTGCTCGACGCGGCTGCGCAGTCCCTCGTCGGCCTGGTGGGTGCGGCTGCCGGTGACGCCGGCGAGGATCCACCAGGCGATGACGGTGCAGGCATAGATGAAGGCAATGGCCACTAGGCGGCGGATCATGTCTGTCCCTGCCGGATGCCGGACCCTGCAGCCAGGGCGCTGCGGGCCAGAAACTGGGGACCGGCGGAGCCTGCGCCCTGCCACGTCGTGATCCCGGAAAAACCGGCGGTCCGGTTGTTCACGCAAGCCCCAATCACCGGCCCGCAGCGTCCTGTGCGCATGGGCTCAGGCACCGGTCGCCGCCAGCAGCAGCACCAGCGCCGCGCAGGCGACGCCGATCAGCACGCCCGTCGCGGCGGCACGGGCCAGCCACACGCAGAAATCCCGGGTGATCTGCCGGGTCGTCAGCACGGTCCGGGTGACGGTCGCGTTTGATGATGCGTTCATGCCTGTTCTCCTGTGCAATGCGCCCCGATCGGGCAGGATCATTTCAGCAGGGCCTGATGGCGGCGTGATGCCGGAGCATGGCAAAGCGGCGAAGAATTGTGGCAAACCGGTGGCAGCCGCGGCCGCGGCGGGGGTGCTGCGGTATAGTCCCCGCCCATGTCCCGGCGCATCGCCATCATCGAAGACGATCCCGCCATCGGCGCGAACTATGCCGATGCGCTGTCGGCGCACGGTTATGCGGTGCAGCTCCATGCCGACCGCGCATCGGCGCTGGCCGGCCTGCAGGACAGCCTGCCGGACCTGGTGCTGCTCGACATCGGGCTCGGGAGCGACCCCGACGCCGGCTTCGCGCTGTGCCGCGAACTGCGCAGCCGCTCGGCGACGCTGCCGATCATCTTCCTGACCGCCCGCGACAACGAATTCGACATGGTCGCCGGCCTGCGCCTGGGCGCCGACGACTATGTCACCAAGAGCGTGAGCCTGCCCCACCTGCTGGCGCGCGTCGCCGCGCTGTTCCGCCGCGCCGCGCTGGGCGCGGCCGCC
>JAEYXO010000049.1 GCA_023431245.1 Pseudomonadota bacterium
TTCCGCCAGCCACACCGTATGCCCGCCGCAGTCCGGGTCCTCGACCCGGTGCAGCAGCACGCGGAATCCTTCCGCGGCGAGCAGGCTTTCGTATTCCGCGCTGTCGAGGCTGGCGTGATAGAGGGCATGGCCGTAGATCTCGCCCATCGCCACGCCCGCCCGCGGCCCCGAGGTGAACAGCAGCTGCGCCGCGGGCGCGGCATGCCGCGCGAATACCGGAAACATCGCCCGCTGGTCCTCCGGCGCGAGATGAAAGAAGCTGTCCCAGGCAATGATTGCGTCAAAACTTCGGCCGAGGTCGAGGCCGCGCATGTCGGCCTCGATCCATTCACCACCGGGGTAGCGCTCGCGGCAGATTGCAATCATGGCTGCCGCGGCATCGACACCGGTGACGCGGCAGCCGGCATCGATGAAGAATTTCGCGAGGGGTTCGGCGCTGCCGCAGCCGAGGTCGAGGATGTCCCGCCGGCCGCCCAGCCGCGACAGCAGGGCGTCGAGGTAGGGCTTTTCCATCAGGGCCCTGCTGCGGTCGCGGTCGAATTGCCGCGCGACCGCTTCGTACAGGGCCCGGATGCCGGGCATCAGGCTTTCTTGGCGGGGCGCTCGGGCTTCTTGTAGCGGCCCACCGGCACCAGTTCGGCGACGGTGCCGCCGGGGGCGCGGAACTTGACCGGGATCACGCCGGGGTCGCTGATGATCTCGCAGCCATAGGACTTGATCTGCGCGGTGGATTTTTCCAGGTCCTCGACTTCGACGGCGAAGTGATGGATGCAGGGGCCTTCGCCGGCGGCCTTGGATTCGGCCGACTGCGTGCCCTCGTCATACTTGATCAGCGTGAAATCGATTTCGCCGTCGGTCAGATGGCGCGACAGGTGATCGCGGGTCTTGCGGGTTTCGGCTTCCCAGAAGCCGAAGACCTCTTCGTAGAATTTGGTGGTTTTTTCGAGGTCCTCGACCTTCAGGGCGAGATGGACGATGCGGTTCATGGCGTTTTCCTTTCGGGCTCCGCAGGGTTGCGGTTCGGAGGCGTTTTACGCCCCCGGCGGGCGCTTCCGCAAGCGGGATGGTATACTGCGGGCGTCATATTATGTGACCCCTCCCGCAGTTTTCCGCGGCCTCCGGCAGCCCCCCGCAGCGCCCTCTTTTGGATCTTCCCGCCTGACCGGGCCCCAGCACCGTTCAGGCCGGCGCGGAGATGGTCAGTCCCACCACCTTGTTGTCGGCGATGGCCTTGGCGACCAGCCCGGAGGCCTTCGCATCCTCGATGAACGCGGCCAGGTATCTCGCGGCATTGGGCCGGCCCTTGGGCACGCCCGCCGCCTGCAGCACGGCGGTGAAATTGCCATCGACGATCGTCGAGCCCGGGAATTTGGCCTGGTCGGAGATCAGGCGCGGTTTCAGTCCCGCCAGCGCATCGAATTTTTCATCGACGAACCGCTTGAAACACAGGTCGCCCCCCTTGTCCCGAACCAGCTCGGCGTTTTTGATCGTGCGCGTGAGGTAGAGCTCGTACGCCGCCTTCTCCGGCACGATGATGCGCACGCCCTTGCGATCCACGTCGTTCGCGTGTTTCAGCGGCGAGCCCGGGGGCACCAGGTAGGTCGACTCGATCTCGACATAGGCGGCGGTGAAGTCAATCTCGTTGGCGCGCTGCGGTTCGGCGCCGAGGAAGCCGACATCCCAGACATTGCTGCCGGCGGCGCCGGCCAGCGCGCCCGGATTCGGGTGCGGCACGAACTCGACCGGGAGGCCGAGGCGGCGCGCCAGTTCACGGCCAAGGTCATGGGCGACGCCCAGCGGCTTGCCGGTCGCGGCATCGGTGCGTGTGAGCAGGAAGTTGCTCATGTTGAGGCCCACACGCAGGGTGCCGGTGGGTGCGAATTCGGAGCGGAGGGCGGGGGTGACTTCAGTCATCGGAGGATCCTGTCGCGTTGCGGTTTGCGGAACGCTGGATTAAACACTGAACCGCGGCGGCTTGTCATCCGCGATTAGAATGGCGGCGCTGCAATATGGAATCCGCAAATCCGGCGCGCCCGGCGCGCTACATCGCCCACCTCGACATGGATGCGTTCTACGCGTCGGTCGAACTGCTGCGTTATCCGCAGCTGCGCGGCAGGCCGGTGGTGGTCGGCGGCCGCCGGCGCACCGCGCAGGACGATGCCGGCGATGTGCCCTTCCGCACCCTGCGCGGTTATACCGGCCGCGGCGTGGTGACCACTTCGACCTACGAGGCGCGGGCACTGGGCGTGTTTTCGGCGATGGGGCTGATGAAGGCGGCGAAACTCGCCCCCGATGCCGTCCTGCTGCCGGCGGATTTTGAGGCCTACCGGAGGTATTCGGCGCTGTTCAAGGAGACGGTGCGCGCCATCGCGCCGCAGGTCGAGGACCGCGGCATCGATGAAATCTACATCGACCTGACGGATCTGGTGACGGCGGGTGCCGCCGACGGCGCGCCGGATCCCTGGGCGCGCGCACGCTCGATTGCCACCGACATCCAGCGCGCGGTGCGCGAAGCGACGCAGCTGTCGTGTTCGATCGGCATCACCCGCAACAAGCTGCTGTCGAAAATCGCCTCCGAACTGAACAAGCCGGCGGGCA
>JAEYXO010000080.1 GCA_023431245.1 Pseudomonadota bacterium
GAATCCGCGCATGAGCCTCGGCGCGATCATCGGTGAGCCGCTGCGGGTGCACGGCCTGGTTGCGGATGCCGCCGCTGCGCGTGCGCGCGTGCGGGAACTGCTGCTGCAGGTCGGCCTCAGTCCCGACTTGGCGGCGCGTTACCCGCACCAGCTCTCCGGCGGCCAGCGCCAGCGTGCCGGCATCGCGCGCGCGCTGGCGCTGCAGCCTTCATTCATCGTCTGCGACGAGCCGGTGTCGGCGCTGGATGTGTCGATCCAGGCGCAGATCGTCAACCTGCTGGAGGACTTGCAGCAGACACTGGGACTGAGTTACCTGTTCATCGCCCACGACCTCGCCGTGGTGCGCCATATCGCCGACCGCGTGCTGGTGATGTACCTCGGGCAGGTCATGGAGATGGCCGACCGCGACGCGCTCTACGCCGGACCGCTGCATCCCTACACGCAACTGCTGCTGGAAGCGGTGCCGGTGCCCGATCCGGCGGTGGAGGCGCGGCGTGCGTTGCCGCGGATGGCCGGCGAGGCGAAGGCTGCGCCGGCTTCAGGCTGCGTGTTCCGGGGGCGTTGTCCGCGGGCGACGGCGGAGTGCGGGGGGATCGTGCCGCCGCTGCGGGAAATCAGGCCCGGTCATTTCGCGGCCTGTCTGAAACTCTGATTCAGAATTCGCGTGTGTACTGCCGCACTTTGGCTTCGTCGACGCGGATGCCCAGTCCCGGCCCGGTCGGCACGTCGAGATAACCGCCGTTGAGCCGGATCGGATCGGCGACGAGGTCGTCTGCAAGATAGGGGCTCGACAGGCTGACACCCCAGTCCACCGCGGGAATCGCCGCGGCGAGATGCATCAGCCCGGCGCTGGCGATGCCGGCCTCGGCGATCTTGCAGGCGAGATTGACCTTCATCTGCAGTTCCTCGCACAGCAGCGCGGCGTCCTGCACGGCCTGCAGGCCGCCCAGCTTGATGGTTTTCAGGCTGCAGCCCTGTGCGGCCTTCATTTGATGGTGCTGGCGCAGGTCGTCGAGGCTGTGCAGACCCTCATCGACGCCGATTTTCACGCGGCTGGCGGCGGCAACCCTTGCCATGCCCGCGACGTCATGCGCGGCGACCGGCTGTTCGAAAAATTCAATGCGGGTGTCGGCGATGCCGCGTACAAAGCGGATCGCCTCGTCCGGCGTCCAGGCCTGGTTGGCGTCGGCGCAGATCAGCACCTGGTCGTCCTTGACTGCGGCGGCCACCGCGCGCGCCCGTTCGGCATCGGCCTCGGGCGTGTCGACGCCGACCTTGATCTTGATCGCGACATAACCTTCGGCCAGCCGCTTCTGCGTCTCGGCAATGTCGCCGGCGGTGCTGCCGGTGCCGATCAGGCGCAGTGCCGGCACACGCATGCGTTTTGCGCCGCCGAGCAGTTCGTACACCGGTTTGCCGCGCGCCTGGCCCAGCGCGTCGAACAGCGCCATTTCGATTGCCGACTTGGCGCTGTTGTTGCCGTAGAGGTTCTGGCCGGCGCGGTGCATTGCCGCCGGGATGTCGTCGGCGGGCAGGCCTTCAAGCTTGTCGGCGAGGTGGCGGATCGCCGCGACCATCGAGCCCTGGGTTTCGCCGGTCATCGTCGGCGCCGATGCGGCTTCGCCCCAGCCGACGATGCCGTCGCTGGTTTCGATGCGCGCGAGCACGTTCTCGGCATTGCGCACTTCCTCGAAGGACATCTTCACCGGCTTGATCATCGGCAGGCTGATGGCGATGGCCTGGATACGCTGGATACGCATGGTCGGGATCCGAGTAAAAAGCGGCGCCGCAGCGCCGCCCGGGGTGTTGATCAAATCAGCAGGATCAGAGTTTGCCGATGCGCTGCACGGCGCGGGCCATGCGTTTGTAATCGGCGTCGAAAAACGTCTTGAACTCCGGCGTATCGCGATAGTCGGGGACCACCTGCACCTTGGCCAGGGCTTCGGTGAACGAGGGGTCGGCGGCGACCTTGCGGATCAGGTCGCGCAACTGGGTCAGCGTGGCGTCGGGGATGCCCGCCGCGGTGAACAGGCCGACCCACAGGTAGGCCTCGATATCCATGCCCTGTTCGCGGAAGGTCGGAACGTCGGGCAGGGCCGGGTGCCGTTTCGCGCCCCAGCTCGACAGGGCGCGCATCTTGCCCGATTTGATGTGCGGGAACACCGCGGCAACGCCGCCGTCGGTGGCATCGACGTGGCCGCCGAGCAGCTGCGTGATCGCGGGGCCGCCGCCGGTGGTCGGCACATGGCGCATCTTCAGGCCCGCCGCATCGAGGAACATTTCCATCGGGACGTGCGTGATGCCGTAGGGACCGGAGGACGAGAAGGTGCTGCTGCCTTTCGCCGCCTTGGCCAGCGCGATGAACTCCTTGACGGTTTTTGCCGGCACCGTCGGATGCACCGTCAGGATCAGCGGATCCGCGCTCATCAGCGCCACCGGCTGGATCTGCGCCAGCGTGTAGGGCGACTTGATGCCGTAGAGCTTGTCCTTCTCGATCACCAGGTAGATGTTGGGTGTCGTGACCAGCAGCGTGTGGCCGTCGGCCGGCTGGTTGGCGACGAAGGCGGTGCCGACCGCGGCGGTGCCGCCGGCGCGGTTGACCACCGGCGCCGGCTGCTTGGTCAGGCGTTCGATCACCGCGGACAGCGGCTGGGCGTGGATCTGGTTCATGCCGCCCGGCGGGTTGGGCACCACCACGGTGACGGCCTTGTTCGGAAAGGTCTGCGCCTGTGCGGCCAGCGACACGGATGCGCAGGCGGCGGCGATCAGCATTCGTTTCATCGGAAGCTCCTCGTGGATTGCGCGGACGTTTTGCGCCCCGCGTCGTTTCATTGTTCTGTGTTGACCGGAAAGGCTGCCGGAAAACGTTAATCCCTAAACCCGGTGAAGTCAATTGCGCGCCGCAGCCGCTGCAGTTGGCAATACGGCGCAACTTGGTTAGCCTACGCGCACCAAGGCGGCCCGCTGCCGGCGCCCGCCATGGCCGCAGGCCCGATAATTTCCCGATCCCGAAGAAACGATGAACAAGAAAATCCAGTCCGTCCTGATTTACGGTTACGGCGTGATGGGTGCAGGCGTGGCCCGCACCTTTGCCCAAGCCGGCTTCGACACCCTCATCCGCAGCAGCCGCGCCGCGGAACTGAAGGACCTTCCGCCGGGCGCGCGCGCGGTCAGCGCACTGCCCGACACGCCGCCTGACCTGGTGCTGGAACTGGTGCCTGAAGAGGTGAAAACCAAGCAGGCGGTCTATCTTGAAGTCGAGGCGAAATATCCCGGCGCCGAGGTGATCATCGCCACCGGCACCTCGGGGCTCGACCTGGTCGAGCTGGCGAAACCGCTGAAGCATCCGCAGCGTTTCGTCGGCCTGCATTACTTCATGCCGGCCGACCAGGCGCTGGTGGTCGAGGTCATGGCCGGGCCGCAGACTCCGCGCGAACTGGTCGATCTCTGCGCCGACGTGCTGCGCCGCACCGGCAAGGAACCGGTGGTGCTCTACAAACCCATTGTCGGTTTTCTCGTGAACCGGCTGCAGCATGCGATCCTGCACGAGGCCTACTACCTGATCGAGAACGGCGTCGCCAGCGCCGCCGACATCGACCACGCGGCGCGGCGCATGCTGGCGCCGCGGATGTGCGTCAACGGGCTGATTGCGCAGAAGGATCTGAGCGGACTGGTGATCCATGCCGGTGCGCAGGCCTCGATCGTGCCGGAGCTGTTCCATAACAAAATCCCCAATCCGATGCTGCAGGACATGGTGAAGAACGGCGAGACCGGCACCGCGGCGGGCAAGGGCTTCTACGACTGGGAGGGCTGCGACACCGCGGCGGTGCGCAAGCAGGCCTCGGTGCAGCTGGCGAAACTGACCGAGTTCCTTGACTCGGAGGCGATGCAGCCGGCGCCCAAAACCCAGCCCAAGCCGCGCGATCCACGACGTTGATTGCCGATCCGCGTCGTGCCTTCGTGCTCGGCGCGCGTGAGGCGCTGGGCGTTCCCGCGGCCGTGCTCGGCGCGGGTTTCCTCGGTTACGGCTCGCTGGCCGCCGACGCCGGATATCCCGTTTACCTGACGCTGCTGGCAACCTTTGCCATCTGGGCGCTGCCGGGGCAGCTGGTGCTGATGGAAATGCAGGCGGCCGGCGCCGCGCTGGCAGCGACGGCGCTTGCGGTGTCGCTGAGCGCCGCGCGCTTCTTCCCGATGACGCTGACCCTGATGCCGCTGATGCGCCGCGGCAGCCGCGCGCGGTCCTTGTGGCAGTTCCTGCTGGTGGCCCAGATGGTGTCGATGACCACCTGGGCGGTGGCGATCCGCCGTTTCGAGGATCGCGACCTCGAGGACCTCGAGGCGCGCTGGCAGTACTTCATCGGTTTCTCCGCGGTTTGCATCGGCTCGGCGGCGGTCTGCGCCGTGATCGGCCAGCTGCTGATCGGCGCGCTGCCGCCGCTGGCGAAATACGGGCTGGCGCTGCTGACGCCGCTGTATTTCTTCGTGACCCTGGTCGGCGAGGCGCGTTCGAAATCCGCGATTGCCGCGCTGGTCTGCGGCGCCGGTACGGCACTGGCGCTGCACGCCGTGGCGCCCGGCTGGAGCCTGCTCGGCGCCGGTTTCATCGGCGGCACCGCCGCCTTCCTGCTGCAGCGGTCACATGCCGGCCGTCGCTGACATCGGGCTGGCGATTGCCGCCTGCGGGCTTGCCACGTACCTGTGGCGCGGTTTTGGCGTGCTGCTGTCGGGGCGGCTCGATCCGAAAAGCGCGATGTTCGAATGGGTGTCCT
Source organism: Pseudomonadota bacterium (assembly GCA_023431245.1). Taxonomy (GTDB): domain Bacteria; phylum Pseudomonadota; class Gammaproteobacteria; order Burkholderiales; family SG8-41. The sequence continues at coordinate 4,773 of JAEYXO010000080.1, forward strand.
GCGTGGCCTATGCGCTGGTGGCCGGGCTGATCGCGCGCATCATCGTCGCGCCTTCGGGGCTGCTGGCGGAAACCGCGCTGCCCGACCGTCTGCTGGCCTGCCTTGCCGCGCTGCTGGCCTACCACCTCGCCCGGCGCAACATGTTCGCCGGCATGGTCTGCGGCCTTGCCGTGTTCATCGGCGCCGGCTACATCCGCGGGCTCATCGCTTAAAATTGCGCCATGAGCGGTGAAATTCTGGTGGCCCGTGACGGCCCGGTGGCGACGGTCACGCTGTCCAATCCCCCGAAACTGAATGCGCTGACGGTGGCGATGTGGCGCGCGCTGGCGGCCGCCTTCGACGAGCTGTCGGCCGATGACCGGCTGCGCTGCGTCGTGCTGCGCGGCGCCGGCACTGAAGCTTTCGCGGCCGGCGCCGACATCGCCGAGTTCGCGACCGAGCGCAACACCGTCGAGCAGGGCAGGGTTTATCACCGCGAGCTGGTCCATGGCGCGCTGCGCGCGGTCGGCGAATGCCGGCACCCGACGGTGGCGATGATCCACGGCGCCTGCGCCGGCGGCGGGCTGGAACTGGCCTGCCAGTGCGATCTGCGCCTGGCCGGGCGCAGCGCGCGTTTCGGCGTGCCGATCAACCGCCTGGGTTTCGCGATCGCCTGGGACGAACTGGCCGCCGTGCTGCCGCTGATAGGTCGCGCGGCGGCGCTGGAAATCCTGGTCGAGGGGCGCATGTGGGGCGCGCAGGAGGCGTACGACAAGGGACTGCTGACGCGGCTGGTCGATGATGATGCGCTGGCGGCGGAAACCGCGGCCACCACGGGCCGCATCTGCGACGGCGCGCCGCTGGTGGCGCGCTGGCACAAGCAGTTCATCCGGCGACTGACGCCGCGGCCCGAAGCGCTCACCGCAGCGGAGATCGACGCCAATTTCGACTATTTCAACACCGAGGACTACCGCATCGGCTACGATGCCTTCATCCACAAGCGCAAGCCGCGCTTCGTGGGCCGCTGATTTTCAACGACTCATTTCAACCGACTGGAATTCATCATGGCTGGACCGTTATCGCATATCAAGGTGCTCGATCTCTCGCGCGTGCTCGCGGGACCGTGGACCGCGCAGAACCTCGCCGACCTCGGCGCGGAGGTGATCAAGGTGGAGCGTCCCGGCAAGGGAGACGACTCGCGCGGCTACGCGCCGCCGTTCCTGAAGGATGAGCAGGGCAATGAAACCAAGGAGGGCGCCTATTTCTGCGCCGCCAACCGCGGCAAGAAATCGATCACCGTGAACCTGAGCAAGCCCGAGGGCCAGCAGCTGGTGCGGGAGCTGGCCAAAGGCGTCGACGTATTGGTGGAAAACTACAAGGTCGGCGACCTCGCGCGTTACGGCCTGGGCTACGAGGATCTCGCCAAGCTCAATCCCGGCCTGATCTACTGTTCGGTTACCGGCTTCGGCCAGACCGGCCCCTACAAGGACCGCCCCGGCTATGATTTCATGGCCCAGGGCATGGGCGGGCTGATGAGCATCACCGGCGAGGCCGACGGCCTGCCCGGCGGCGGGCCGCAGCGTGTCGGCATCCCGATCATCGACATGACCACCGGCATGTACGCGACCATCGCCATCTGCGCGGCGCTGGCCAATCGCGCGGTGACCGGCAAGGGGCAGTGGATCGACGTCGCGCTGCTCGACAGCTGCGTCGCCTTCCTCGCCAACCAGGCGATGAATTACTTCGCCACCGGCGAGTCGCCCTCGCGCATCGGCAACGCGCATCCCAACATCGTGCCCTACCAGACCTTCAAGACGAAGGACGGCGCGATCATCCTCGCCTGCGGCAACGACAACCTGTTCAACAAGTTCTGCGACGCCGCCGGCTGTGCCCATCTGCCCAAGGATCCGCGCTTCGCCAGCAACGCCGAGCGCGTGAAGAATCGCGTCGAGATTACGCGGTTGCTGAACGAGGTGTTCGAGCAGCGCACGACGAAGGATTGGGTCAAGCTGCTCGACGACGCCGGCGTGGCCAACGGGCCGATCAACAGCATCAAGGAAGTGTTCGAGGAGCCGCAGGTGATCGCGCGCGGCATGAAAATCGAATTGCCGCATGCGGCGGCCGGCAAGGTGCCGCTGGTGGCGAGCCCGATGCGCTTCTCGGGCACGCCGCTGAAGCACGAGATTCCTCCCCCCACCGTGGGGCAGCATACCGACGAAATCCTGCGCGATGTGCTGAAGAAAAGCGATGCCGAAATCGCCGCGCTGAAGGCGGCCGGCGCCGTTTGATCAGAAAAAACTGATCAGCATCTTCGTCGCCAGCGCGAACAGCAGGGCGGCGAAGATTTTTTTCAGCGTCGCGCCCGGCGTGCGGTGGGCGAGTTTCGCGCCGACCGGCGCGAGCAGCATGCTGGCGACGACGATGCCGGCGAGGCCCGGCAGGTAGACGTAACCGATGCTCCAGTCCGGCATTCCCTGCCGGCCGAGTCCCGCCAGCACATAGCCCGCGGTGCCGGCCGCCGCCAGCGGCCAGCCGATGGCGGCCGCCGTGCCGATGCCCTCGTGGATGCGGATGCCGCGCTTGACCAGATAAGCCACCACCAGCGCCGCGCCGCCGGTGGCGGTGAGGCTGGAAATGACGCCGATCAGCGCCGAAGTGAGGTGCGTGCGGCCGGCGGTCATCGGCAGCGCGGCGGCCTCGGGCTTCTTGCCGAAGAACATCTGCGACGAGATGTAGTAGATCAGCAGCGTGAACACCACCGACAGCAGGCGCACGTCGAGCACGCTGGCGAGCAGCGCGCCGCCGAAGGTGCCGGCGACGATGCCCGGCGCCATGCGTTTGACCGCCGCCCAGTTCACGGCGCCGTGGGCATGGTGGGCGCGCACGCTGGACACCGAGGTGAAGAGGATGGTCGCCATCGAGGTGCCCAGCGCGAGATGCACGACCTGCGCGGCGTCAAAACCCTTGGCGGCGTAGATGAAGGCCAGCACCGGCACCATCGCCGCGCCGCCGCCGATGCCGAGCAGGCCGGCAAAGAAGCCGACAAAGGCGCCCAGCGCGAGATAGGCCCACCACCAGTCGAACATCGGGGTCAGGCCCGCTTCATTTCATCAGGCCGAGGATGTACTTCCACTCGTCGGGATCGACCGGCGTGATCGACAGCCGGTTGCCGCGGGCCAGCACGCGCATTTTCGCCAGCGCCTTGTGCCTGCGCAGTTCGTCGAGCGGAACCAGCGGCGTTTTCTTGACGAAGCGGAAATCGACGTGCAGCCAGCGCGGATTGTCCGGCGTGGATTTTTCGTCGTAGTACTTGCTCTTGCGGTCGAACTGGGTCGCGTCGGGGTAAGCGGACCTGCTGACCTCGGCGATGCCGACGATGCCCGGCGTCTCGCAGTTGGAGTGGTAATAGAAGGCCTGGTCGCCGGGTTTCATCTGGTCACGCATGAAATTGCGCGCCTGGTAGTTGCGCACGCCGGTCCAGGGCGTGGTTTTGTCGCGGGCAAGGTCGTCGATGCCGTAGACGTCGGGTTCGGACTTGATCAGCCAGTAGCGCATGTTCGTTGGTGAGCGGTAAATGGTAAGTGGTGAATGGTAAACCGTCGGCCGCCTGCCCAAGGTCCGTTTTCAGCAGTACAAAAAAAATGCGGCCTGGCCGCATTTTGCATTGGGGTCCCCCGCATGTGCCGTTGCAGACCAGCATCTTGAACCTGAGGTTCAAGGCGGTCACCTTCCGGGTCTCTTCAGGCACATCCGACGTGGGACGCGCACACCGAAACCGCCATGGTCGGCAACCAGAGCAATGTCTATTGGCTCAAAGAGTATATGGCCTGAACAAACACCGCAGGGGAAACGTTGAACGGAACACCGGCAGGAACATCGGCGGGGCAGTCGTATCGCGAACAGCGCGGGAACAACGTTCAGAACAGCTTGGCTTGCTCCGCCATCGCCTGATCGATGGCCGTCTCCATGCGCTGGATTCTACGCTTGGTTTCCGCGATGTCAAAGCCGCCGACCTTCATCGACAGGAACTCGTGCGTGATGTTGAGCGCGGCCATGATCGCGACGCGCTCGAGCCCGATCACCTTGCCACGGTCGCGGATCTCCTGCATCTTGCCGTTGAGGTAGTCGACTGCTTCAAGCAGGCCTTTCTGCTCGTGTTCCGCACAAGCGACGCGAAATTCGCGTCCCATGATGTTGATCTGCAAACCCTTCGGGTCGGCGCTCATGTTTCCTCGGCGGGAATCTGCTTGACGATTTCCTCGAGGCGCTCGCTGGCGGCCTCGATTTTCTGTTCGAGTTGCTTGTTGCGATGCAGGCTGGCGGCGAGCTCCTGGCGCAGCCGCTGCGTGTCTTCGCGCAGCCGCTGGTTGCTTTCGACAAACTGCGCGAGTTTGTCTTCCAGTGCCTTGAGTTCGGCTTCCATGCGCGCACTATAGTGGGGATGCCGGGGAAAATCCAGACGGTTCAACCGTTAACGCCGGGTTTTGAAAGTGGTTTGGCATGTGAATGCACAGTACCGCTGCGGGGATTTTGCGACACCGGCCGGCGCCGGCTCGTTTTGTCCTAGGGCACCCTGGGTTGTTTTATAAGTATTTGTTTTTAAACAATAAATTTTGATCTGATGGTGGCGACGGGAAGCGCAGGCTGATTTACAATCCGCCCTGTCCAGGACGAGCCGCGACCGCATGCGGCCTGTCATGGACGCGTTTCGGGTGCCGACCTCTCCCCCTCGGGACGTCGGTTAAACGGGAAACAGGTGCGGCGTATCTGCCCAGGCCTGTGCTGCCCCCGCAACGGTAAGCGATCGGCATTCGCTCCAGTCGAATGCACTGCTGCGCCATCCAGCCACTGTGTTTCCGAGACACGGGAAGGCGGCGCGGCGGCGATCGTGAGCCCGGAGACCGGCCTGCAACGCTGTGGTGGAAGTGCCGCGGGGAGGCGGCGAACCCGGTGTTTCAGGTTTCCATTTCCCTTGTGCAGCGCTTCCTCGGGCATTTTTT
>JAEYXO010000126.1 GCA_023431245.1 Pseudomonadota bacterium
GGTCGAATACGCGCGCAAGGTCATCGCGCTGGACAAGGAAGCCGCAGCCGCGGGCCGCGCGTCCTTCGCGCTCGATGGGAAGATGATCGACATTCCGATCATCGTGCGCGCCCAGCGCCTGCTGAAGCGTTACGAGGCCATCACCGCCCGCGAATCCCGGACCCTCGCCGCGATGAAGGGCTGAAGCCCGCAGGCGCCGGCGGGGCCGGCGCCCTCATGGCGATTCTCTTTCCGGCCGCGGTCGGCTAGGATGGCGCAACGCGACGGCGATCCGTTGTCGCGCATTGGAGGAGTCATGAAAAATATCAATAAAATCAAGTATTTAGTAGCATCCATCGTGCTTGCTGCGGCAATGCCTGCAGCCGCGCAGAACACCGCGAAGTTTCCGACCAAGCCGGTGCGCATCATCGTTGCCTTCCCGCCCGGCAGTTCGACCGACATCGTCGCGCGGGTTGTCGGTGAACGCCTCAGCGAGATCTGGGGACAGAACGTGGTGATCGAAAACCGTCCCGGCGCCTCCGGCAACATCGGCACCCAGGTCGCGCTGCGCGCCAACCCCGACGGACACACGCTGTTCATGAACAGCTCGGCGATCGCGGTGAACGTCACGCTGTACTCCAAACCCGGCTATGCGATGAAGGACATCACCCCGATCCTGCAGGGGCCGACCACGCCCAACCTGATCACCGTGCATCCCTCGCTGCCGGCGAAAAACCTGCAGGAACTGCTCGCACTGGCCAAGACGAAGCCGCTGTCCTACGGCTCCTCGGGCATCGGCACCACGCCCCACCTCGACATGGAACTGCTGTTCAAGAGCCTGGCCAAGGTGGACATCACGCATGTGCCGTACAGCCCTGCCGCCGCGGCCAGCGCGGTGGTCGGCAACCAGGTGCCGGTGGGTTCCACCTCGATGCCGCCGGCGGTGCCCCATGTCAAAAGCGGACGCCTGCGCGCGATCGCGGTCACCACGGCAAAACGTTCCGCGGTGCTGCCCGAGGTTCCGACGGTGGCGGAATCCGGGTTCCCGGGCTTCGACGACTACACCTGGTTCTCGGTGTTCGCGCCGGCGGGCATTCCGGCCGCGGTGGTCAACCAGGTCAACCGCGACTTCAGCGCGGCGCTGCAATCGCCGCAGGCCAAGGAACGCCTCGCCGCGCTGTCGCTGGAATTCACGCCCAACACGCCGGCCGAGTTCGCCAAACGGCTGCGCAGTGAGGTCGAGAAATACGCCCAGATCGTCAAGCAGTCCGGCGCCCGCGTCGACTGATGCGCAACGTCAACGCCGACAGCATCACCCAGGCCGTCGTCCGCTCCTTCGACGGCGCCGCCGACCCGCGGCTGCGTGAAATCGTCGGAAAGCTGGTGCAGCACCTGCATGCCTTCGCGCGCGAGGTGAAACTGACGCCCGAGGAATGGCAGCGCGGCATCGCCTTCCTCCATGCCGCCGGAAAAATCTCCACCGACGCGCGCAACGAGTTCGTGCTGATGTCGGATGTCATGGGCCTGTCATCGCTGGTGGACCTGCTGGCCAGCGGCGCCGGTGCGACCGAGCGCAGCGCGCTGGGGCCCTTCCACGCCGAAGGTTCGCCGATGCTCGAGGTCGGCGGCGACCTGAAGCGCGACAATGAAGGCGAAGCGATGCTGGTGCGCGGCCGCATCCTTGATCCGGACGGCCGGCCGGTGCCCCGGGCGCAGCTCGATTTCTGGCAGGCCGCGGTCAACGGCAAGTACTGGCAGCAGGATCCGGAACAGGATCCGCACAATCTGCGCTTCCGCATGGTCACCGGCGATGACGGCGCCTATGCCTTCACGACCGTGCGTCCGGCACCGTACACCGTGCCTTATGACGGCCCGGTCGGTGATCTGCTGCGCGCCGGCGGGCGCCATGCCTGGTGGCCCGCGCATTTCCATTTCATCGTCAGCGCCGAAGGTTTCCGCTCGCTGACCACCGAGGTGTTCTTTGCCGACGACCGCTACATCGACGAAGACGCGGTGTTCGGCGTGCGCGAATCGCTGCTGGTCACGCCGCAAATGGGAAGCGATCCCGCGCTGGCGCAGCGTTACCGCCTGCCGCTCCCCTTTCACAGCGTGGAGTTTGACTTCCGACTCGGCCGCTGAACCCCCGCGAAGCGCAATCCCTGACTTAAAATCGCGAATCTTCCTCCGCAACAAATCAAGGCAAGCCGCATGACCGCAGATCTCGACTCCCTGAAGCAATGGATCGGCCGCACCGAAACGGCCGTTGATTACGTCACCGTACCGATGGTGGACCGGCTGTCGGCCACGCTGGACCGCGATGACGCTTTTCCGAAAATCGGCGACCCGCTGCCCGTCGGCTGGCACTCAACGCTGTTCCCGCGCATCGTGCGCCATTCGCAGATCGGCCCCGACGGCCACCCGCAGCGCGGCGATTTTCTGCCGCCGGTGCCGCTGCCGCGGCGCATGTTTGCCGGCAAGCGCACGACTTTCATCGCGCCGCTGCGCGTCGGTGACGAAGTCAAACGCCTGTCGACGATCCAGAACGTGACCGTCAAGGACGGCCGCAGCGGCCGCATGGTGTTCGTCACCGTGAAAACCGACATCTCGAGCCCGCGCGGACTGGCGATCAGCGAAGAGCAGGACATCGTCTACCGCGGCGAACCCGACAAGAACGCACCGCCGCCCCCGCCGCAACCGGCGCCGGGCAAGGCGGTGTGGCAGCATCAGGTCACCCCTGATCCGGTGATGCTGTTCCGCTACTCGGCGCTGACCTTCAACGGCCACCGCATCCAC
>JAEYXO010000165.1 GCA_023431245.1 Pseudomonadota bacterium
GCACGCCCATGCCGATCAGGTTGGAGCGGTGGATGCGCTCGAAGCCGCGTGCGACAACGACCTTGATGCCCAGCATCTGCGTGCCCTTGGCCGCCCAGTCGCGCGAGGAGCCGGTGCCGTAGGCTTCGCCGCCGAACACGAACAGCGGCACGCCGTCCTTCTGGTAACGCATGGAGGCGTCGAAAATCTGCATCTTGTCGCCTGAAGGCTGGTGCAGCGTGACGCCGCCCTCGCTGCCCGGGATCATCAGGTTCTTGATGCGCGGATTGGCGAAGGCGCCGCGAACCATGACTTCATGGTTGGTGCGGCGCGAGCCGAAGCTCGACAGGTCGGTGCTGCCGGCCGCCACCAGCCAGTCGCCGGCCAGCGTGCCCTTGCGGATCGGCGCCACCGGGCTGATGTGGTCGGTGGTCAGCTTGTTGCCGAAGATGCCGAGGGCACGGCCGCCCTTGACGTCGTTGACCTTGGGCAGTTCTTTCCTGAAACCTTCGAACAGCGGAGGCTCGAGCATGTAGGTGGACTTCGGATCCCACTGGAAGAGGGCACCCTTGGCCTCGGGGATGGCATCCCACAGGTCCTTGGCGCCCGACAGGTCGCCGTATTCGCGCTTGAAGTTCTCCGCATTGGTGGCGAACTTCATCACTGCATCGACTTCCTCCGGGCTCGGCCACAGGTCCTTCAGGAACACCGGTTTGCCGTCCTTGTCTTTGCCGATCGGGTCGGTGTCGACGTTCTTCAGGACCGTGCCGGCGAGCGCAAAGGCGACGACCAGCGGCGGGCTCATCAGGAAGTTGGCCTTCAGGTTCTGATGCACGCGGGCTTCGAAGTTGCGGTTGCCGGAGAGGACGGCGGCGGAAATCACGTCGTTCTTGACGATGGCATCCTCGAGATCCTTGTCCAGCGGACCGGCGAGGCCCATGCAGGTCGTGCAGCCGTAGGCGACGACGTGGTAGCCGAGCTGTTCAAGATAGGGCAGCAGGCCGGAGTCGCGCAGATAGGCCGTGACCACCTTGGAGCCCGGCGCGAGCGAGGTCTTCACCCGCGGATGCGGCTTCATGCCTTTTTCCACGGCTTTTTTCGCCAGCAGGCCGGCGGCCAGCAGTACCCAGGGGTTCGAGGTGTTGGTGCAGGAGGTGATCGCCGCGATGCTGATGTCGCCGTGGCCGACGTCGCCGATGGCGCTGTTCGCGACCGGGAAACGCTTGCCGAGGTCGGCGGCGGGCTTGTTGTAGCCGCCTTCGGCCACCGGCTTGGAGAACAGTTCGGTGAAGCGCGCGCCTATGCCTTCGAGGTTGATGCGCTCTTCCGGCTGCTTCGGTCCGGAGACGCTGGGGCGCACGGTCGAGAGGTCGAGTTCGACGACCTGCGAGTAGTCGATCTCGCCTTTTTTCGGGATGCCGAACATGCCCTGGGCCTTGAGGTAGGACTCGATCGCGTCGCAGTGCTGCTCGCGGCCGGTCATGCGGTAGTACTCGAGGGCCTTCTCGTCGATCGCGAAGAAGCCGCAGGTCGCGCCGTAGTCGGGCGACATGTTGGCCACGGTAGCGCGGTCGGTCGGCGTCAGCGAGGCGGCGCCTTCGCCGAAGTATTCGACGAACTTGTTGACGACGTTGGTCTTGCGCAGCAGTTCGGTGACCGTCAGCACGAGGTCGGTGGCGGTGACGCCGGGCTTGAGCTTGCCGGTCATATGCACACCGACGACATCGGGCTCGAGGAAGTAGTAGGGCTGGCCGAGCATGCCGGCCTCGGCCTCGATGCCGCCCACACCCCAGGCCAGCACGCCGATGCCGTTGACCATCGTCGTGTGCGAATCGGTGCCGACCGTGGAGTCGGGATAGTAGACGCCGTCCTTTTCCCAGCCGCCGCGCGACAGGTATTCGAGGTTGACCTGGTGGCAGATGCCGTTGCCCGGCGGCACCACGCGGATGCCGTTGAAGGCCTGTTTCGCCCACTTCAGGAAGGTGTAACGCTCGCCGTTACGCTCGAACTCGATTTCCATGTTCCGGCGCAGCGCATCCTTCGAGTTGTGCACGTCGACGACGATCGAGTGGTCGACCACCAGATCGACCGGCACCAGCGGCTCGATCTTGGTCGGTTCGAATTGCTGGCGCTTGGCTTCGGCGCGCATCGCGGCGAAGTCGTTCAGCGCCGGGAAGCCGGCCATGTCCTGCAGCATGATGCGGGCGAGCACGAAGGGCACTTCCTGGGTCCGCGGTGCATTGGGTTTCCAGCCGGCGAGGGCCTTCACGGCATCCTCGGTGATCCGTTTGCCGTCGCAGTTGCGCAATACGGACTCAAGCACCACACGCAGGCTGACGGGCAGCCGGGAAGTCTTGCCGAGACCGGCTTCTTCCAGGGCGGCCAGCGAGTAGTATTTTCCGGTCTTGCCGGACTTCAGTTTGAATTCGCGGAGGGAGTTGAATGCATTGTTGGCCACGCGGATGCTCCTTGGAAGTGGGTGCCGAATAAAAGGGTGCCGAAAAGCCTCAAATTATAAGGCTTCAGAGGGGAGGAATAAATCGCTGCAGCGGGGCGCGGCAGGGTTCGCGATGCGGAATCAGGGCGCCGGTTTGCGCGGCAGCTTGAGGTGTTCGGCGAAGCTGCGGGTTTTGTAGCCGCCGCCCGCGACGAATTCCGCGAGCAGCTTGAACTCGTTGACGTCGCGGACTGCGCCGGTGATGCGGACGATCTCGGCGCCGCTGAGATCGTGGAATGCGAAGGTCGGCGTCGCGCGCACCTTGTTCTCCGCGGCAAAGGCCTTTTCAGTGATGTCCCGGCCCTTGAAATCCTGCAAGGGCACCGAGCCGAACAGGTCGATCGTGAAATTGACGAAGTGTTTCTTGTACAGCGTCTGGACGTCGCTGCGGTTGAGCACGTTCTGCTTCATGTAGATGCAGGCCGGGCAGCCTTCCTGCTCATACATCAGCAGGATGCCCTTCTTGCCGGCGGATCTGGCATCCGCCAGTTCCGCGCGCAAGTCACCCATGTTTGCGTCGAAGAAGTGCGTCATCGCATCGCGGGTGGTGACGCCCTGCGCGAGGGCCATGCCGCTGCACAAGGGCAGCAGCAGGCTCAACAGCAGGGTGCGCAGGGAAATCATGAAAATATCAATAAAATCAATTATTTAAATTAAATTGCCAGCAGATCGACAAATTCATGCACCGGAGTCGCTTCCAGTTGTTTCTGATTCTGGCACAAGGCGTAGATTGCGGCGCGCTGCTTCTCGGGGAAGCGGCGGGCGAGGTTGGTGCGGAACTTGGCTTCGAGCAGCGGAATGCCCTCCTTGCGCCGGCGGCGGTGGCCGACCGGGTATTCGACGGCGATGTTCGCGGTCTTGCTGCCGTCCTTGAAGAAGACCTGGATCGCGTTGGCGATCGAGCGTTTCTGCGGATCGAGGTAATCCCTGCTCCTGGGCTTGTGCTCGACGCATTCCATCTTGTCGCGCAGGGCGTCGACCCGCGGGTCGGCGGCGACCTCGTCCTCGTAATCGGCTGCCGTCAGATTGCCCTTGATCAGGCCGATGGCGGCCATGTACTGGATGCAGTGGTCGCGGTCGGCCGGGTTGTTGAGCGGCCCCTTCTTGTCGATGATGCGGATCGCCGATTCGTGGGTGGTGATCACCACCTTCCTGATGTCGTTCAGGCGGTCTTTCACCTGGGGGTGCAGCTGGATCGCACATTCCACCGCGGTCTGGGCGTGGAACTCCGCCGGGAAGGAGATCTTGAACAGCACGTTCTCCATGACATAGGAGCCGTACTTGCGGCTGAAGGTGAAGGGTTTGCCCTTGAACAGCACGTCATAGAAGCCCCAGCCCTTGGCCGAGAGCACCGAGGGATAGCCCATCTCGCCCTTGGCGGCCATCAGCGCAAGCCGCACCGCGCGGCTGGTGGCGTCCCCGGCGGCCCAGGACTTGCGCGAGCCGGTGTTGGGGGCATGGCGGTAGGTGCGCAGCGACTGGCCGTCGACCCAGGCATTCGACACGGCGTTGATGATCTCCTCGCGGGAGAGCCCCAGCATCGCCGACACCACGGCGGTGGAGGCGACCTTCACCAGCACCACGTGGTCGAGGCCGACGCGATTGAAACTGTTCTCCAGCGCGATCACGCCCTGGATCTCGTGGGCCTTGATCATGGCGGTCAGCACCTCGCGCATGGTCAGCGGCTTTTTGCCGGCGGCGACGGCCTGGCGGGAGAGGTAATCAGCCATGGC
>JAEYXO010000378.1 GCA_023431245.1 Pseudomonadota bacterium
TCCGGGCCGTTGCCGATCAGCGTCGCGCCCTTGACCGGATAGGCCAGCTTGCCGTTCTCGATCATCCAGGCCTCGGAAGCCGAAAACACGAACTTGCCGCTGGTGATGTCGACCTGGCCGCCGCCGAAATTGACCGCATACAGGCCGCGATCGACCGAAGCGATGATCTCCGCGGGGTCCTTGTCGCCGTTGAGCATGTAGGTATTGGTCATCCGCGGCATCGGCACATGCGCATACGATGCGCGCCGTCCGTTGCCGGTGGGTTCAACCCCCATCAACCGCGCGTTCATCGCGTCCTGCAGGTAACCGCGCAGCACGCCGTCCTCGATCAGCACGTTGTGCCGGGTCGGATTGCCCTCGTCATCGACGTTGAGCGAACCACGGCGCCGCGCCAGCGTGCCGTCATCGACGACGGTGACGCCGGGCGCCGCAACGCGCTCGCCGATGCGGCCGCTGAAGGCAGAGGTGCCCTTGCGGTTGAAATCTCCCTCCAGGCCATGGCCGACCGCCTCGTGCAGCAGGATGCCGGGCCAGCCCGGCCCCAGCACCACGGTCATGGTGCCTGCAGGTGCGGGGCGCGCGTCCAGATTGGTCAGCGCCTGATGCACCGCCTTCTGCGCGTAGTCGCGAAGCAACTCTTCGGTGAAGTGGCCGTAGTCAAAGCGGCCTCCGCCGCCGGCACTCCCCTGCTCGCGCCGGCCACCGGCCTCGACGATGACCTGCAGCGACAACCGCACCAGCGGCCGCACGTCGGCGGCCTGCATGCCGTCGCTGCGCGCGACCATCACCACTTCGTATTCGCCGGCCAGCGAGGCCATGACCTGGGTCACCCGCGGGTCGAGCCCGCGCGCGATGCGCTCCAGCCGCTCGAGCAGCGCCACCTTCTCCGGCGCGCCAAGGCTTGCCAGCGGATCCTGCGGCGCATACAGCTCGCGCAGTTCACCGCGGCGGGCGATCGCCGTGCTGCCGGCGCCGCCCTGGCGGGCGATTGCGCGCGTCGCCTGCGCCGCCGATTGCAGCGCGTTGAAGCTGATGTCGTCGGAATAGGCGAAGGCGGTTTTCTCGCCGCTGACCGCGCGCACACCGACGCCCTGGTCGATGTTGAAGCTGCCCGACTTGACGATGCCTTCCTCGAGGCTCCAGGACTCGCTGCGCGAATACTGGAAATAAAGATCGGCGTAGTCGACGCGGTGCGCCAGCATCTGGCCAAACACCGCCTGCAGCCGCCCCTCGTCCAGCGCGTGCGGTGCCAGCAGCACGGCGCTGGCGGTCTCGAAAATGTTGGCGGATTGCATGTCAGATCGGATTCCAAAAAATAACAATTAAATCAAATACTTATAAATCAACACCCGAGGCTGCGATGCTGCAGCGCCGGCAGACTCTGGCGCAGACGTTGTATATGGGCACGGTTCATCCCGGCAACAACCACCCCGGACCCGCGCGGCAGGCGATCAAGGACCACGCCCCAGGGATCAACGATCATCGAATCACCGTGGGTTTCGCGGCCGTTGACATGATAACCGCCCTGCGCCGGCGCCAGCACATACGCCAGGTTTTCGATGGCGCGGGCGCGGATCAGCGTCTCCCAGTGTGCCTTGCCCGTGGTCTCAGTGAAGGCCGAAGGCACCAGGATCAGGTCCACCTCGCCCATCGCGCGGTAGAGCTCGGGAAAACGCAGGTCGTAGCAGATCGACAGGCCGATGCGGCCGAAGGGCGAATCGAAGGCCACGACCTTCTTGCCGTGTTCGATGGTGCGCTCTTCCGAATACTTCTCCCTGCCCATCTCGAAACCGAAGAGATGGATCTTGTCGTAACGCGCGACACAGTTGCCGTGATCGTCGTAGACCAGGCTGGTGTTGAGCACCTTGTCACTGGACGCGGCGACCAGGGGCACCGAACCGCCGACAATCCAGACGCCGTGGCTGCGCGCCGCCCGGGCGAGAAACTCCTGGATCGGCCCGCTGCCGTATTCCTCGCGCACCGCGACCTTGTCCGTATCCTTCATGCCCATGATGCCGAAGTACTCGGGCAGCGCGACCAGCCGCGCACCCTGCTGGACGGCGATCTCGATCAGGCGCGCAGCCTCCCTCAGGTTGGCCTCCACCCGCGGACCGGACGCCATCTGCACCGCAGCGATCCGCGTCGCGCCGGCATCCGCGCGGTCTGCGCTGCGCACCATGTCCCTGTTCCGCACCCCGGCCGATCCCTGTTTTGCGCTCATGTCCGCTCACTCACTCGATGATCTCGATCCGCAATCCCGTCGCCGCCGGGTCGGCGCGCAGCAACAGCCGCGAGCCGTCCACCGCCAGCGCCACCAGCCAGGTCCGCAATTCTTCGGCCTGCATCCGCAAGTCCTGCCGCTCGCCGTGGACGATGACCATGCGCGAGCCCGTCCGCGCATGATGGGCCGCAACCGCCTGCCGGACCGCATCCTGCGCCATCACCGCGGCGGCGGAACGCGGACGATCCCACAATTCGGGCGACAGCTGCGCTGCGGTTGCGGACATGCAGCACAGCAGCAGTGCGCCGCCGGCCAGCCCCCCAAAAAAACTCATGGAGCCTCCTGGGGAACCACCTGCGGACGCTCGACCCTGGCCACCTGCGGATCAGCCCAGGTCCCGGAAACGTCGTATTCGTAGGCGGCAATCTGGTCCAGCGGATCCCGCAGCAGCTTCTGCGCGACGAAGGCCGCAAGCCCCGCGATGGGTCCGCCGATCAGCGCACCGGCCACCGACACCGTGTCCGACAGCTGCGGATTGATTTTCACGCGCAGCGCCTGCGTCTCTTTCGCCAGGTCGACCTGGCCCGACATGTTGATGCGTGCCGCGGGACCGGTGATGCGCAGGTTGTCGGTGCTGGCAATGCCGTTGACGACCTTGACCGCGCCGACAATCTCGTCGAAGGCCAGCCCTTCGCTGAAGATGTCCCGGAAATCGAGCGAAATGCGCCGCGGCAGAGACTGCAGGCTGAGGATGCCCAGCAGCTTGCCGATTCCCGGCTCGAGCTTGATGAACTGGCCCTTGCCGGCGTCGAGGACAAAATTGCCGCTGAGCGTCGGGTAATCCAGTCTCTGCGGGCTGCCCGACCAGGCGAGGCTGCCCTCGAGCTTGGCAACACCGCGGCGCACGCCCTCGGGGTAACCGTAACGCGTCAGCAGGCGGCCGATGTCGTTGACATCGAGGCGGATATTGGCCTGCACCCGCGGCCGTGTCAGCCAGGCCTGCCACAGCCCGTCAATGTTCAGCTGGCTTTCCGGCGTGGTCAGCAGCAGCTTCTCGATGCGCCAGTCGCGCTGCTGCGGCACGGCCTGCAATTCAAGCTTGCCGAGCGATCGTCCGCCGATCAGCAGTTCATCGATCAGCACGTCGAGCGCCGGCAGCTCCGGCGCCGTGGCCTCCGCTACCGGTGACGGCTGCGCCGGGACCGGCGCAGCGGCCGGTTCGGCCGCCGGCAGGTTGAGCCGGCGCAGCCGCGCGGTGAGCCGTCCCTTGCCCTGCCCGCGCCAGCCCAGCGCGCCTTCAATGTCCCTGCCGCGGATGCTCGCCTGCAGCACGCCGGACTGCTGTGCCGCCTTGATGCCGATTTCCGCGAAGCGGCGCTCGAAAACCCGCGCCTCGTCGATGCGCAGGTCCACCGACGACAGCGCGAGTCCGCCATCGCGGGTCCCGGCATCGCCGGACAGGGCCAGCCATTCGTTGAAATCCAATGTCTTGATCACGCCGGAGACCGCGATGCCGGGCCGCTGCGGCTCGCCGGCAGCCCCCTCGCCGAAACGCAGCACACCGCGCTCGATCCGCGCATCCCTGCCCTCGCCGCGCCGGTACAGCACCGCGCTGGCAATGCTGCCCGCCGCCGCCGCAATGCGTTCCTCGCGCGGCCCCGTGTAACGGCGTTCGATGCGCAGCGGCAGGGACTCCGCCGCGGTCTTGGTGAATGGCGCGGGCAAATTCACCGCGAGCCCCTGGAGGCTGGATTCGACGCTCAGGTCAACGCGCTTGTTGCGCATGCTGAGCGAACCCCGCCAGTCGGTGGCGCCGCGGATGTGGCGGAGCCATTCGCCGCCGCCGGCGCGGCGCGCGGCATCGGCGTTGATCCGTCCCTGGAACTGGATGCTGACCGCCGCATCACGCTGGCTGCCCGCGGTCACGCTCAGCGGTCCGCCGAGGAAGGTGGCCGTGGCCGCAGGCACACGCACGCCGTCCTGCGTGAAGTCGAGGCGTCCGTTGACCTGCTCCAGCGGCGGGAATCCGGGCTCCGGCACCAGCTGGTTGTTGATGAACTGGTAACTGCCGCTGACCCTGCTCCTGTCCAGCGACTGCAGGGGCAGCTGCAGCTTCATGCCCAGCCGGCCCTGTCCCTGGGCCTGCATGCCTTCGGTGAAGCCATTGATCATTCCGTTGACCGGGCTGTCCGCAATGAAGGACAGGAAATCAGCCGTCGCACCTTCCGCCTCGCCGCTGATGTTCAACTGCTCTTCGTGGTGCAGCAGATCCGGAATCTGCGCCCGCACCCTGGAGAGGCGAACCTTGCCGATATAGGCCTCGCGCGCGCTCACTTCGAGGCGGGCGCCGCGGAACAGGAAATCCCCCTCGATGCCGGTGATCCGCGGCCAGCGCTCCCCGTAAATGAGGGTGCCGCCGTTGACCTTCGCCGCGACCTCGAACACGCCGTGGCGTTCATCTGCAAAAGGAAAATGCCTGAGATCGCCCTTGACGCGGAAACGCACATCATTGGAGCTGCCTGCGGTGAAGGCGCGGTCCAGCCAGGGGCGCGAGCTTTTTGCCACTGTCAGCGGCAGGTAGGCGGTCACCCGCTGCGCCAGGCCGCGGCTCAGGTGGCCGGTCAGGTCGGCGCTGCCGGGGCCCTCCGCCGCCGTGCGGTAAGTGCCGAAAAGTGTTCCCGCAAGATCGGCGTTGGCATAGGCAAAATTGCTGAAACGCAGCTCGGTACCGCCGGCATCCTGCAACCAGGACAGCTGTCCGGACAGCGTGTCCAGCCGCAGCCGGTCGCGGAACAGCTGCGGCATCTCCAGCACGGCGTTCTGCGTCGCCATGTGCAGCGTGCCGCCCTTTTCGCTGCCGTCGATGTTGCCGCTGAAGCCGGAGAAACCCGGCAGCGCTCCGTGCCGGCGCAGCGACAACTCGTGGAAACGGCCGCGCAAGGCATAGCTGGCAGGCTTCGGCCAGGCACCGTTCCAGCGCAGGGACAGGTCATACAGGGCGCCGGCCGGCGAATACGCCGTCAGCGACCTGCGCAGCTCCGCATCCAGCGGCAGGCGGTCGGCCAGCTGCACCAGGGGCGCCAGCTCCAGCGCATTGGCCTGCAGCTCGCCGCGCGCATAGCCGGAGTCGCCGGCACCACCCAGGCGCAGCGACAAATCCACCGCCGGCAGCGCCAGGCCGTCGCCGGTGACGAAGGCCAGCTTCCGGGTGGCGATTTCGATGCCGTCTTCGCTGCGTTTCCACGAAAAACGTCCGTCCAGTTCACGCATGTCGAGCTCGGGCAGGCTGCTGCCCAGCCGGGTCCTGACCTCGCGCAGCCGGGTATCGGCAATGACGGCCTGCAGCTCGTTGCCGCCGAAGGTCAGCCAGGCGCGCAGGGCGCCGCGGCCTTGCGGAAGATGCACGGGAAAATCGATCCACTGCCGCCATGCCGCGATGTCGACATCGTCGACCTGCACGAACAGCTGGCCGTTGAGCATCGATGACAGCGACTGGAAATCCTCGCCCCTCAGGTCGGCACGCAGATCCAGCGGCGATGCATAGGCAGGCGGAGGGACGGCGCGCAGCGCAAAGCGGTGGCGCTTGCCCCGGTTGACGATGCGCAGCTGCAGCCGGTTCAGCTCGAGGACGGGCGCCGCGCGCAGGCCGTCATCCCAGATCAACCGTGCGTCATGGATTTCGATGTCACGCTGGGACAGCAGCCAGCCGGAGAAGCCTCCGTCACCGCCGGCGTCGAGATTCATCGCGATGCCCGCCACCGTGATGCCTCCCTTGCTGTCGCGACGCACCGTCAGTGACGGGTTGTGAATGTCTAGCGAGTGGAAATCCACCTGCAGGCGCAGGGCCGAACGCCAGGACAGGGTGGCATCGATGCGCGGCAGCTCAAGGGCCGGACGACCCGCCGAATCGTGCACCACCACCTGCGACAGCGCCAGCTGGGGGCGCAGCCCGTTCCAGTCGGCGGATATGCCGCCGATGGCGATCTGCTGCTGCGTCGCCTCGCTCAGCACGCGGGCGATCGTTTCGCGGTGGCTCGAAATGTCCGGCAGTATCCAGTAGCGCAGCACCAGCACGGCTGCACCGAACAGCAGGCCCATGGCCAGCACCGCCCAGGTCAGCACGCGGTAAATCAGCAGCGAACTGCCAGAAATCCATCCCGGGGTTGCGGCAAACGCCATGTCAGGCCTGAAAAAAATATAAAATGCGAATGTGAAACAAGGGCTTAGCCATTCTAACGCGAAACCCGCGGAAACCGGCCATGGAATCCGGTAACAGCGGCCGTCCGCGGACTGCGGAGGACGCCATCGCCTTCGCCGCGGGTTACAGCCGTTACCTGCAGCGCCTGCTGGCAGCGGACCCTCATGTACTTTCGACGCCTGAACTCGACGAGGCGTTCACTGCCGTCGCGATGCAGGCCGAACTGGAGCGTGCCGGGATCAGCGACGACCGCAGCCTGGGGCGTGCGCTGCGGCGCTTGCGCCAGCGGGTCCTGGCGCGGCTGATCGCGCGCGACCTCGGCGGCCGCGCCGGGCTCGACGAGGTTGTGGCCACGGTGACCAGCCTCGCCGAAGTCACCATCCGCACCGCCACGGCGCAACTGCACCGCGACCTCGCGGCCGTGCATGGCGAACCGCGCGGCGCGTCCGATGGCGCCCCCCAGCAACTGCATGTTGTCGGCATGGGCAAACTCGGCGGCGCCGAACTGAACGCGTCTTCGGACATCGATCTGGTGCTGGTGTATCCCGAGGACGGCGAAACCGGCGGCGACCGTCCGTTGAGCAACCACGAATTCTTCACCCGGCTCGCGCGCCGCCTGATCGGCGCCCTCAGTGAATGGACCGAAGACGGCTTCGTGTTCCGGGTGGACACCCGGCTGCGGCCGTACGGTGACAGCGGACCGCTGGTCGTGAGCCTCGACATGCTCGAGAACTACCTGATCACCCAGGGCCGGGCCTGGGAGCGTTATGCATGGATCAAGGGCCGGCCGCTGACCGGCGACCAGCAGGACGCGCTGCTCGCACTGGTGCGACCCTTCGTCTACCGTCGGCACCTCGACTACGGCGCCTTTGCGGCCATGCGCAGCCTGCACAGCCAGGTGCGACATGAAGTGAAGCGCCGCGACCGGCAGGACAACATCAAGCTCGGCCCCGGCGGCATCCGCGAGATCGAGTTCATGGCACAGGTTTTCCAGTTGATCCGCGGCGGCCGCGACCCGGCGCTGCAGGTCAAGCCGACGCTCGCGGTGTTGCCGCTGCTCGTCACGCGGCGCCTGCTGCCCGAGGACAGCGAGCACGAACTGACCGAGGCCTACGCCTTTTTGCGCCGCCTCGAACACCGCCTGCAGTACGTCGCCGACGCGCAGACGCACCGGCTGCCGACCGCCAGCGGCGAGCGCGAGCAGATCGCCCGGTCGATGGATTTTGCCGACTGGCCGGCCTTCGTCGCCGTCCTCGACGGCCATCGCTCGCGCGTCGCCCGCCACTTCGACGAGATCTTCTCGGCGCCCGAGGAAGCGGCGCACGCGCTCGCCGGCCTGTGGTTCGGCGAGAGCGACGGCGACGACGCGATCGAAGCGGTCGCGGAG
>JAEYXO010000100.1 GCA_023431245.1 Pseudomonadota bacterium
CGAACAGGCGCTTGCCCTGTTCCGAGCGGTAGATGTCGGCCATGAAGGACCAGAATACCGACACCGCGAACAGGTTGAACACGCTGATCCAGACGAAGAACACGCGCGCGGTGTCGGCCATCGCGACCTTGAAGGTCAGCAGCAGCCAGAAGATCAGGATGTTGGCGGCGAAGAAATGGTAGACCAGCGGAATGAAGCGGCGGCGCGGCACGCGGGCGACGACGGCGCCGAACAGCGGCACCGCGGCCAGCATCACGAAAAAGGTCGCGGTGAACAGCCAGGGCAGGTTCCTGATCCCGCCGGCGAGTCCCATTTCGTCGCGCACGGGACGCAGCACGTAATAGGCGGCGAGCAGAAAAAAGAAATAAGCGAAGGACCACAGCAGCGCCCGGGTCTCGCCGGGTTTGACCGCGGCGACCCGCCCAAGCCAGCGTTGCGTCAACGTGGAGGATGCATTCATCGATGGGTCTGCACAGTCCGTTGGGGGCGGGAAGGCGCGAGTATAAACGCAGCCCGCAGCAGCGGGTTTGACGGCTTTTGGCGCTTTCGCCGCCGGGTCGCTGGGTTACAATATGTGGAAAATGATCGCCCGCCGGCTCGGTCCGAAGCGGGTGCCGCCCGCAACCGGTTCAACCAGTCCAGGAGGTCGAAATGCCTATTGCCCGTTTGGTGATGTGCAGTGTCGTCGTTGCGCTGGGCGCCGCCGGTGTGCAGGCCCAGGCGCAGAGTTATCCCGCAAAGCCGATCCGCATCGTCGTGCCCTTCGGCGCCGGCGGCCCGGCAGACATCTATGCGCGCTACCTGGCGCAGCAGATGCAGCAGCCGCTGGGGCAGAACGTCATCGTCGAGAACCGGCCCGGCGCCGGCTCGATCATCGGCACCGATGTCGTCGCCAAGTCGCCGGCCGATGGCTACACGCTGCTGCTGATGTCAAACACGCACACCGTCAATGAATCCCTGATCGCGAAAAAGCCCTTCACGCTGATGAAGGACTTCGCGCCGGTGGCGCCGATCAATTATTCCGACCTGATCCTGGTGGTCCATCCCTCGCTGCCCGTGCGCAGCGTCGCCGACCTGGTCAAGCTCGCGAAGGCGAAGGACAAGGGACTCAACTACGCGTCCTCGGGCAACGGCACGCCGTACCACATGGCCGGCGAATACTTCAAGGCGCTGAGCAAGACGGATATCGTGCACGTGCCGCACAAGGGCAGCGGTGAGGCGCGCACCAGCGTACTGAGCGGCCAGGTCGAGATGATGTTCGATGCGGTGACGACGATGACCACGCATGCCAAGGCCGGCAAGGTGCGCGCGCTGGCGACCACCGGGCAGTCGCGTTCGAAGATCACCCCCGAACTCCCGACCGTATCGGAAGCCGGCGTCAAGGGGTACGAGGCGACGATCTGGCTCGGCGTCATGGCGCCTGCGCAGACGCCGCGCGCGATCCTCGACCGGCTTAACGCCGAGATCACGAAGGTCGCGACCCGGCCGGAAACCGCCGCCGCCTGGGACAAGCAGGGCGCCGTGGGCATGGCCATGTCGGTGGCCGAATTCGAGAAGTACCTGAACCAGGACATCGCCAAGTGGGCGCATGTCGTCAAGGTGTCCGGCGCGAAACCGGACTGAACCGTTTTTTCTGGCAATCCACGACTGAAAGAGGAGTTTCATTGATGCGTCTGGTGACTTTTTCCGATGCCAAGGGTGCGCGCGTCGGCGTGCATGACCCGGAGACCAACACGATCGTCGATCTGTCGGCGTCGACCCGCCTGCCGAAGGACATGAATGCCTTCGTCGCGCTGGGCAAGAAGGGCCTGTCGCGCGCGCGCAAGGCGGTCAAAAGCGGTGAAGGCCGCATTGCCGTGGACAGCGTGAAGATCCTCGCGCCGTTCCCGCGCCCGGCAAAAAACATCCTTTGCGTCGGCAAGAACTACCACGAGCACGCGAAGGAGTTCCACAACAGCGGCTTCGACGCCAGCGCCGGCGCGAACGCGATTCCCGACGTGCCGATCATGTTCACCAAGTGGCCGAACTCGGTGATCGGCCCCGGCGATGCGATCCCCAGCGCCAACGACTACACCAACTCGGTGGATTACGAGGGCGAGCTGACGGTGGTGATGGGCGAGGGCGGACGCAATATTTCGCAGAAGGACGCCTACAAGCACGTCTACGGCTACACCATCATCAACGACGTCACCGCGCGCACGCTGCAGAACCGCCACAAGCAGTGGTTCCTCGGCAAGAGCCCGGACGGCTTCTGCCCGATGGGGCCCTGCATCGTCACCAGCGACGAGATCAAGGACGTCACCCAGCTGCGGCTGATCACCAAGGTCAACGGCGAACTGCGCCAGGATGCCTATGTCAGCCAGCTGATTTTCGACATTCCGCGCCTGATCGCCGACCTGTCGAAGGTGATGACGCTGGAGCCGGGCGACCTGATCGCCACCGGCACCTGCGCCGGTGTCGGCATCGGCTTCAACCCGCCGAAATACCTGAAACCCGGAGACCGCGTCGCCATCACCATCGAGCCGATCGGCACGCTGGAAAACCCGGTGGCCTGAGCATGCGCTTCGTACGTTACGGGCGCGGCGGCGGCACAAGGCTCGGCGCGCTGGACGGCGACAGCGTGGTCGATCTGCTGGATGCGGCGCCCCTGGGCACCGCGCCGGCGATGCTCGCAGCCTTCGCTGACATGACGCGGCTGGTCGCCGCCGGCGCCGAGGGGCTGCGGGTGGCGGCACAGGCTGTGAAGCAGGCGCCGGCCGGCGCGCGCACGCCGCTGGCAAAAACCCGGCTGCACGCGCCGCTCGCGCCCTCGCTGATTCTCTGCAGCGGCGAGAATTACTGGGACCACCGCGAGGAGAAACCGGAAGTCACGCGCAAGGATCCGGAATTCTTCCTGAAGACGGGGCTCGGCGTCATCGGCCAGGGTGACGACATCGTGCTCGATCCGGCGGTGACGAAGAAACTCGACTATGAAACCGAGCTGCTGATCGTCATCGGCAAGCCCGGGCGCCACATTCCGGCAGCAAAGGCGCATGAGCACATCTGGGGTTATACCGTGATGAATGATGTCACCGCGCGCGATCGCCAGGTGACACTGCGGCCCGACGGTTCCTCGGTCTACAACCTCGGGCCCGGAAAAAACTTCGACACCTGTGCGCCCGTCGGTCCCGCGCTGGTCAGTGCCGACGAGGTGCCGGATCCGCAAAACCTGCAACTGCGCACGACCGTCAATGGCGAGCTGCGTCAAAGCAATACCACCGCCAAAATGATCTGGACCTGCGCGCAGCTGGTGGAGTTTTTCTCGACCTTCGTCACGCTGCAGCCGGGCGTGGTGATTTCGACCGGTACGCCCGGTGGCACAGCCTGGGGTTCGGATGCGGAACTGGGCGGCAAGAAGCCGATGCGCAAGGATGTGGCCGCCGCCGGCGGTTATTTGCAGCCGGGTGACGAGGTGGTGTGCGAAATCGAGGGTATCGGCCGCCTGGCCAACCGTGTGGTTGCGGGGTAAAACGGTGTGAAAAAGCAAAGCTGATTTAATTTTGTTTTTGATCTATTAAAAAAACCGGAGGAGACATCATGAAAACCCGTTATCTGTTGTCCGTGGTGCTGCTGGCCTGCGGTGTGGCGCAGGCGCAGGAGACTTTTCCCGGCCGTTCGATCACCATGATCGTGCCTTTCCCGCCGGGCGGTGTGGCCGACGTC
>JAEYXO010000159.1 GCA_023431245.1 Pseudomonadota bacterium
CTGCGAGCTGATTTACTGGGGCATCACCAGTTATTTCGGTGTGCCGGTATCGCAGAATGCGCGCGGCCACCTGCTGGGTCATGTGCGTGACGAGGGGCGCCAGATCGATGATCCGAACGCGCGCGCATACCAGACCAACGTCCGCATGGATTTCCACACTGACATGCAGCCGATCGACGTGCTCGGGCTGTTCTGCCTGCGCACCGCGAAATCCGGCGGCGCCAGCAAGCTGACCAGCGCGCTCACCATCCACAACGTGCTGCGCGAGGAGCGCCCCGACCTGCTGGACGCCCTTTACGGCCTGTTCCACCTCGACTGGCGCGGCGAGGAGCCCGCCGGCGAACAGCCGTGGTTCAGCATTCCGATGTTCAGCGAATCGCTGGGAAAAATCACCACCCGCATCTGCAGCCTGGCCTATTACGAGTCGGCGGCGCGTTTCGGCGAGCAGTACCGGCCAACGGCGCTGCAACGCGAAGCGCTGCTTGCCGTCCAGGAAATAGCCAACCGCCCGGAGCTGATGCTGACCATGGATTTCCAGGAAGGCGACATCCAGCTGATCAACAACCACACGATGATGCACGCGCGGGAGGCCTACGAGGACCATCCGGAGCCCGGGCGCCAGCGCCACCTGCTGCGGATGTGGATCGCGGTGCCGGACGGAAAACGCCGGCCGCTCGCCGACGCGCTGGCCGACCGTTATCGCTGGGTGCAGCGCGGGGGCATTCCGGCAAAGGCTGCAGCCTCAGCCTGAACCTGCACAGACCCGATCAACCGAGGAGAAGCCGTGAAACCGTGCCTGACGCTGTCCTGCATGATCGCCGCCGTGATGATTGTCCACGCGCCCCCGGCCGTGGCACAGCCCTATCCGGCAAAACCGGTCCGCATCATCGTGCCCTTCCCGGCCGGCGGAAATGCCGACATTTTTGCGCGGGCGTTCGCGCAGAAACTCGGCGAAGCAACGAAGCAGACGCCGATCGTCGACAACCGCGCCGGTGCCGCCGGCATCATCGGCACCCAGTTCGTCGCCAAATCACCCGCCGACGGATACACGCTGCTGTTCGGCACCACCGGGACCCACACCACCAATCCGGCGGTCTACGCGAAGCTGCCCTACGACCCGGTGAAGGATTTTGCGCCGGTCAGCAATTTCGCCGACTCGCCCTTCCTGCTGGTGGTGCATCCTTCCGTGCCGGCCGGCACGCTGCAGGGCCTGGTCGCGCTGGCAAAGTCGCGCCCCGGACAGCTGGATTACGCCTCCTTCGGCACCGGCAGCTCAGCCCATCTTGCCGGCGAGATGCTGCGCACGATGGCGGGCATCAACATCGTGCACGTCGCCTACAAGGGCGGCCCGCCCGCGGTCACCGACCTCGTCGGCGGCCATGTATCGCTGATGTTCAATTCGCTGCCGGCGGTGCTGCCCCTGGTCAAGGCCGACCGCCTGCGCGCGCTGGCCGTGGCCTCGCTGAAACGCGTGCCGACGCTGCCTGCACTGCCGACCTTCGCCGAAGCCGGTTACACCGGATTCGAGGCCGGCTCCTGGTACGGCATCCTGGCCCCGGCCGGCACGCCGCGCGAGGCGATCACCCGGCTGCATGCCGAAACCGTGCGCATGCTGGCACTGCCCGACATCCGGCAGAAGCTCGCCACCGAGGGCGCCGAAGCCATCGGCAATTCGCCGGAGGAATTCGCAGCCCAGATCCAGCGCGACATGGCACGCTGGGCCAAGGTGGCGCGCGAGGCGAAGATCCCGCAGCAGTGAGGACCGGCGCCTGTCACCGGCGGGCGCTCTCCTGATTGCCGGCACCCCGCCCGCCCTGTCCGGGCGAAAAAAAGGCCGGCAACAGCCGGCCTTGGCAATCCCGGACGCGCTTACTGCGGCTGTATGCCCACCTGCGCCGCGACCTTGCGGTAACGCTCCAACTCGCTGCGGATACGCTTGGTGAATTCCGCGGTGCCCATCGTCGTTGTTTCGGCGCCGCCGACGGTGGCATAACGCTTTTTCACATCTGCATTCTTCAGCGCGGCAGCCGAGGCTTCGTAGAGTTTCGCGACGACATCCTTGGGCGTACCCTTCGGCGCGAACAGGCCGACCCAGATCGAGGCATCAACACCGGGGATGCCGGCTTCCTGCGCCGACATGTAGTCAGGCACCTGGGGCGAACGCTTCGCCGTGGTCACGCCCAAGACCTTGACGCGTTTCGCCTGCAGGTGCGGCAGCACGCCGGGCAGGCCGGCGACGGTGAACACCACTTCATTCGAGGCAACCGCGGACACCGCAGGCGCGCCGCCCTTGTACGGGACGTGCAGCGCCCTGGCGCCGGCCGCGGCGACCAGCCACTCGGTCGCCATGTGGTTGACGGAGCCGGTGCCCGGCGAGCCGAAAGTCAGCTGCCCCGGCTTGGCCTTGGCGCCGGCAATCAGATCCTTCAGCGTGTTGAAGGGCGAGGCCGCATTGACCACCACCAGCATCGGCGCATCGCTGACCATGATGATCGGCGTGAAGTCGCGTTCGACGTTATAGGGCATTTCCTTGAACAGCACCGGATTCACCGACATTTCACCGGTGTGCGCAGCCAGCAGCGTGTAGCCGTCGGGCGTCGCGCGCGCGGTGGTGCCGGTGGCGATGAAACCGTTGGCGCCGGGACGGTTGTCAACGACGAACTGCCAGCCCTTGTCATCGGAAATCTTCATCGTCAGGATGCGCGCGGAGGTATCCACCACGCCGCCCGGCGCAAAGGGCACCAGCACGCGGATCGGCTTGGTCGGGTAATCAGCGGCCTGCGCGGACAGCGCAAAGGCGGCGGCGAAAGCGGCGACAATCAGGCTCCTCATAATTTTTCCTTTATAATCAAATACTTAGTTAAAGTTTCAGCAGGTGGCGCCATTTCTCGCGCACCTGTTCCTGCAATGCCTTGCTGGCCTCGGCGACCGCCGGAAAATCATGCAGGTGGTCATAGGGCCGGCAGGCGTCGATGATCGCTTTCGAATTGTACGGCGCATCGGAGCGGTAGGCGACGAACATCGGGTCGTTCTTCGACCCCATTCCGCGGCGGATGATGTCGATGTCGACCTCGGGGTCGCTGCGCGTGGCCACCGCCCACATCACCTCCTGCAGGTTCGAGGGATCGATGTCCTCGTCAACCACCACCGTGTAGCGCGACATGTAGGCGCCGACGCCGCACTGGTTGAGGATCAGCGCCGCCTGGCGCGCGTGGCCGGCGTAACGCTGGCGGATCGCCACCACGTTGAACATGCGCGCGCCACCGATCTCGTGCGCCCAGACGCTCGCCACGTCGGGCACGCCGGCGGCGAGCAGCGCGTCAAACAACAGGGCTGAGCGCATCACCGCCTTCGAGTACGAATAGTCGTTGGGCGGCTTGGCCGGCGGGCTGCCGACGATGATCGGGTCGTTGCGGTAATAGACGCGCTCGACGGTCATCACCGGCGCCGTGCCCTCCTTACCGGGGTAATAACCGTGGAACTCGCCGAACGGACCCTCGGTTTTCACATCACCGGGATAACAGTAGCCCTCGAGCACGATCTCGGCGGCGGCGGGTATCGGCAGGCCGGTCAGTTCACCGCGCACCCCCTGCACCGGCTCGCCGAGGATCCCGCCGCTGTAGTTGTATTCGCACATGCCGAAGCGCACCTCGATCCCCG
>JAEYXO010000342.1 GCA_023431245.1 Pseudomonadota bacterium
TGGTCGATCTGCCGTACATGGAATTGCTGGAGACCGATGCCGAGGAGGGCGTCATCTCGCCGTTCTGCTCGCCGGCCACCGGCAGCGCGCGCGGCCGCATCGTCGCGCCCGGCCCCGACCATCCCGGCGCGAAACTGCGTGCGCAGGGTTTCGACACCGAACTCGTGACGGGCCGGCCGCCGGCGGCGCATTTCCACAGCTGGACGCATTATTTCTGGCAGTCGCAGGAGATGTGGCCCGACCTCTATTGCCAGATCCATCCCGAGAAGGCGGCGCAGCTCGGCATCAGGGACGGCGAGCGCGTGTGCGTCGAATCGGCCCACGGAAAAATCGAGGCCATGGCCTGGGTGCACGCCGGCATCCGCCCGACCGCGGTGTTCATCCCCATCGGCTGGGGCGAGCGCCAGCCGTACAATCCCTGGCGGCCGGTGAATTTCCTCACCGACAAGACCCAGCGCGATCCGGTGTCGGACCAGACCAACCTCAAGGTGCTGCTGTGCCGGGTGTCGCGCGTCGCGGTTTGAGCGCGCCGCAATCCTTCAGAGTGTCCACTCGGCGCTGAGGCCCAGCAGGACATTGCGGCCGGGCGCGGGCTCGTAGAACCGGCCGTTGCCCTCGGCGACGATCACCGAGCCGATGTGGTCGCGGTCCGCGATGTTGTCGATGCGCAGGAACTGCCGCAGCCGCCAGCGCTTGCCGTGCTGCTCGAAGCCCGCCCGGATGTTCCAGACCGTATAGGCCGCGGCGGCTTCGCTGTTGGCGTCATTGACCGGGACGCTGCCGCTGCGTATCGCCTCCACGCCGCCGTGGAAACCGCTGGCCGCATGCCGCCAGAGCATTTCGGCGAACAGCGTGCGCGGCGCGACGCCCGGCAGGCGGTTGCCTGCGGGGATGACAGCCCCGGATGCGGTGTAGGCGGTGGTAAAACGCGCATCGAGCAGGGTCCAGGCCAGTCTCGATTCGAAGCCGCTGTTCCAGCGGTTTTCCCACAGCAGTTCGAGCCCCTCGCGCCGCGTCCCCGCGGCGTTGCGGAAATCGCTGCGGCCGCCGCTGGAACTGTTGACGACAATTTCGTCCGTCACGTCGACGCGGAACAGCGCGGCATTGAAGCGGCCCGCGGCGCCGATCAGCGTCTTCAGCCCGATTTCCCGGTGCAGGCTGTCCGAAGGCTGCAACCCAAGGTTGAGTCCGGTGGCGCCTCCGGGGCGGTAGGCGAGTTCGGCGAAGGTCGGCGTCTCCCATCCCCTGCCGATGTTGGCATAGAGGTTGACGGCCGGATCCGGGGAGAACACCAGCCCGGCGACCGGTGTAGTGCGCCGGTAACTTGCGCTGCCGCTGTCGTCGGGGTTGCCGGGCGTGACGAAGTCGTCGCGCGACCGGAACTCCACCCGGCTGTGTCTCGCGCCGGCCGCCAGCCCCCAGCGGGGCGCGAACTGCCACTCTCCCTGGACGTAGGCGTCGGTGCTGGTGACGGTGTCGTCCTGGTCCCGCTTCAGTTCTCCGATGGCGCCCAGATTGTTGAGGAATCCCCGCCGGCGTTCTGCCATCCGGTCGTAGTCGAAGCCGAAGCTGGCGGAAAAAGGGGTGCCCAGCAGCGTCGTGTCGCGCGTCCAGCGCAGCCCGCCGCCGCCGTAGCTGCGATCGAGGTCGACAACGCCGCCCGCCGAGGTCGGGTTGTTCTGGGCGGCGAGCGGAATCGCCAGGAATTGGCTGACACGGCGATCACCGAGGTAGGCGCGCGCCTGCAGGCGGTCGCCGGCCGTGACCCTGAGGTCGTACACCAGGCCACCCTGGCTCTGCATGACACTTTTGCGCGTGTTGAAGGTGCGGGCGGCGGCGACGGCCTGGCGCGGGTTTGCCGCGACCTGCGCTGCGGTCAGGCCCAGCGGGTCCTGGGTTTCGGGCTGGTCCAGCGCGTTGAACACCAGTGTCAGCGAGCTTCCTTCACCCGTGTCGAGCCGGAGTTTGGCATTGAGGTGTTCACGCCGTGCCGCACTGTGTTCGCGGTATCCGTCAGTGTCGAAGCGCGAGAAGTCGATCAGTGCATTGACCGGCCCGTGCTGGCCCCCGTAACGAAGCCCGCGCTTGACGAGGCCATGGCTGCCCGCAGAAAAATCCGCCGTGGCTGCGGGTTCCCGTGGCCCGTCGGCCGTGAATATCTGGATGACACCGCCTGCGGCGTTGCCGTAAAGGCTGGAAAACGGCCCGCGCAGCACTTCAATGCGCTCGGCGGAACCCAGGCTGAACGACGCGGCCTGGCCCTGCCCGTCGGGCATCGTGGCGGGAATTCCGTCCGCGATCAGACGTACGCCGCGGACACCAAAACCTGCGCGCGCGCCGAAGCCGCGCGAGGAAATCTGCAGGTCCTGCGCGAAATTCTGGCGGTTGCGGACGCTGATTCCGGGCACGCGGCCCAGCGATTCCGACAGATTGATGCCGGGCTGGCTTTCAAGGATGGCGGACTGCGGAACGCGATCAATGGCGGCCGGCACATCGAAGCTGTCCCGTTCAACGCGGGTGGCGCTGACCGTGACCTCGGGCAGCAGCGCCGCCTGCGCGTCCGCCGGCAGGGCGCGGCCGGGCAGCAGGCAGGCGAGCGCCGAGAGCATTGTGGCCGGAAAAGCGGCGCTGCAACGGATTCGGATCATCGGGGAATGATAAAATGCCCGGCATTGCGGGTGTAGTTCAATGGCAGAACGGCAGCTTCCCAAGCTGCATACGAGGGTTCGATTCCCTTCACCCGCTCCACCCCAGCAACAGCCGCGGGTCGACCGATGAAAATCCTCAAGATTGCCGCTCTCGTCATTGCTGCACTGGTGGTCCTCGCCGGCGGCGTGCTGGCCTATGTCGCCGCGACTTTTGATCCGAACGCGTACAAACCGCAGATCATCGATCTGGTGCGCGAGCACAGCCAGCGCACGCTGAAACTCGAAGGGGATATCAAGCTCGCATTCTGGCCCGGCATCGGCGCCGAACTCGGGAAACTGTCGCTGTCGGAGCGCAACAGCGAGAAACAATTCATGGCGGTCGACGGCGCGCGCTTTTCGCTGAAGCTGCTGCCGCTGCTGTCGAAGCAGCTGGTGGTCGACGAGGTGACGGTGCGCGGCGCGCGCATCAGCCTCGTGCGTGACCGCAAGGGCCGGCTGAATCTCGATGACCTGGTCGGCGGTGATGCGGCAGAGAAGGGCGGCAAGGCGGAGCCGAAGAAATCCCCCGCCGGAGAACCGGGCCGGCAGTTTGCCTTCGATATCGACCGCGTGGTCATCGCTGACTCGATGCTGGAATACCGTGATGAGGCTGCCGGCACGCGTTACGCGCTGTCGAAACTGAACCTGCAGACCGGACGCATCGCGAGCAACGTGCCGGCGGACATCCGGCTGACGCTGGCCGCGCAGGCCGACCGTCCGAAGCTCGATCTGGCGGTGGATCTCGCGACCCGGCTGACTCTCGATGCCGGGAAAAAATCCGCAGCGCTGGAGCAAGTGGTGCTGAACATCCGCGGCAGGGCGGCGACACTGGAGGATCTCGAGCTCAAGCTGGAATTGCCTGCGATCGCCGGCACGACCGGGGCATTCAAGGCGGCTGCCGCGGCGACGATCGACGCCGGCTTTCGCCAGGACGGTCGCACGTTCAAGCTGA
>JAEYXO010000346.1 GCA_023431245.1 Pseudomonadota bacterium
GACCGCCTGCGCGACCGCGAAAACGTGGTCAAGCTGTTCGAGCTGCTCGGCCCGCGTTACGCCAAGCGCAACGGCGGCTACCTGCGCATCCTCAAGTTCGGTTTCCGCAAGGGCGACAATGCGCCGATGGCCTATGTCGAACTGCTTGACCGGCCGGAAGCGGCGGAAGCCAAGCCCGAAACCGCAGCCTGAGCGGCGCGGGACTCAGCAAAAAAGCCGGGCGATGCCCGGCTTTTTTTATGATGCGTGCACTCTGAAACTCAAAAAAAGTATATTAAGAACAAATACTTATAGTCATCCCGTTCAGGTGATCAGGATTGCACGGTAGTCGTTGACGTTGGTGCGGGTGGGGCCCGTTACGATGAGATCGCCGGTTGCCTCGAAAAAACGGTGGGCGTCATTGCGGTCGAGCAGCGCTGTGCCATCAAGCTGCCGGCTGCGTGCCCGCTGCAGTGTCGCGGGATCCAGGATCGCGCCGGCATTGTCTTCCGAGCCGTCTATGCCGTCGGTATCGCAGGCCAGGGCATGGGTGTCCGGCGCGCCGTCGAGCTCGATCGCCAGTGACAGCAGGAATTCGGCGCAGCGCCCGCCGCGTCCCTCACCGCGGACGGTGACCGTACATTCGCCGCCGGAAATCAGCGCCACCGGCGGCTGCCAGGGTGTTCCGTGCTGCCGGATCTGCCGCGCCAGCGCCGCATAGACTTTTGCAACCTCGCGCGCCTCGCCGGTCACCGAGTCGCCGAGTACCGCCGGCTGCACGCCCTGATCCCGGAAAAACGCCGCCGCCGCCGCCAGCGACTGCTGGGCCGTGGCGATCACCCGATTCTCCGTCTTCGCGAACACCCGATCACCGGGTTTCGGAGTTTCCGCAATCTCGCCGCGCACACCGCGGGCCAGATGTCCGGCGATTGCCGCGGGTGCCTTGACCGCGTATCGCTCGAGTATGCCGACCGCGTCGCCATAGGTCGTCGGATCCGGCGCGCAGGGCCCGGATGCGATATGCGTCGGATCGTCGCCGGTGACGTCGGAGATCACCAGCGCATGCACCGGCGCGCGCGAGGCCGCCGCCAGGCGTCCGCCCTGGATCGCCGACAGATGCTTGCGCACCGTGTTCATGGACTGGATCGGCGCGCCCGAGCGCAGCAGCAGCTGCGTGACCTGCTTCAGATCCGCCATCGTGATGCCGTCCGCGGGCAGCGACAGCAGGCTGGAGCCGCCGCCGGAGACCAGCACCAGCAGCAGATCCTGCGCGGTCAGCGATTTCACCTTGCGCAGGATTTCGGATGCGGCTTGCTCCCCGGCGGCATCGGGCACCGGGTGCCCGGCTTCAAGCACGGTGATGCGGTTGGTCAGCAGGCCGTGCCGGTAACGCGTGATCACCAGTCCCTCGAGCGGCGCCGCTGCGGGCCAGTTCTGTTCGACGGCGAGTGCCATCGCCGCCGCCGCCTTGCCGGCGCCGACCACCAGTGTCCGGCCTTTGGGTGGAGGAGGCAGGTGGGCGGGAACGATGCGCAGCGGATCGGCGGCCGCCAGCGCCGCAGCGTAACTGTCTTCGAGCAGGCGGCGCGCATGCCCCGTATTCACGGCAGCACCGATTTGAGGTGGACGCCGGTATGGCTGTCCGCGCAGGCCGCAATGGCCTCCGGCGGCCCCTCGGCAATGATGCGTCCGCCGCCGTCGCCGCCTTCGGGGCCGAGATCGATCACCCAGTCCGCGGTCTTGATCACGTCGAGATTGTGTTCGATGACGACGATGGTGTTGCCATGGTCGCGAAGCCGGTGCAGAACACGCAGAAGCAGGTCGATGTCGTGAAAGTGCAGGCCGGTCGTAGGTTCGTCGAGGATGTACAGCGTGCGCCCGGTGTCGAGCTTGGACAGTTCGAGCGCAAGCTTGACGCGTTGTGCTTCGCCCCCGGACAGCGTCGTGGCGCTCTGGCCCAGCGTGATGTATCCAAGGCCCACATCCATCATGGTCTGCAGCTTGCGGGCGATGGCCGGAACCGCGGCAAAGAATTCGAGCGCCTGCTCCACGGTCATGGCCAGCACATCGTGCACGGTCTTGCCCTTGTAGCGGATGTCCAGGGTCTCCCGGTTGTAGCGCATGCCGCGGCAGACGTCGCAGGACACATAGACATCGGGCAGGAAATGCATTTCGACCTTCAGCACGCCGTCGCCCTGGCAGGATTCGCAGCGTCCGCCCTTGACGTTGAACGAGAAGCGCCCCGCGCCGTAACCCCGGGCGCGCGCCTCCGGCACGCCGGCGAAGAGGTCGCGGATCGGCGTGAACAGGCCGGTGTAGGTCGCCGGGTTGGATCGCGGCGTGCGGCCGATCGGGCTCTGGTCGACATTGACGACCTTGTCGAAGAATTCAATGCCGTCGATTGCCGCAAAGGGCGCGGGTTCGACATTGCTGCCATGCAGTTCCCGGGCGACCGAGAGATACAGCGTGTCGTTGACCAGCGTCGACTTGCCGGATCCGGAAACACCGGTGACACAGGTCAGCAGCCCCACCGGGATGCTGACACTGGCGTTTTTCAGGTTGTTGCCCGAGGCGCCCCGGATGGAC
>JAEYXO010000387.1 GCA_023431245.1 Pseudomonadota bacterium
TCAAGGTCAGCGGCGCCTGCACGCTGTCGAAGGAACCCTATCCCTACCCGGACATCTGGGACCCGCTGGCCCGCGTGTTCGATGCCTGGGGTTTCGAGCGCTGTCTCTGGGGCACCGACTGGACCCGCGCCTACGCCGTCGTCAATTACGAGCAGGCGGTGGAGCCCTTCCGCCTGACGGACCGCTTGAGCGACAGCGAGCGGGCAATGCTGATGGGCGGCGCCTGCGCGAAGGCCTACGGCTGGATGCCGCAAGTGAAACGCTGAACAGGGAGGCTGTTCAGGCCGGTGCTGCCGCCGCCGCGTGCCTGTGGCGCGGCAGCAGCAGCGCCAGCGGCATTGCGAGGAAGCCGATGCCCGAGGCGACCAGTATCGCCACGGTGTAGTCACCCGTGTGGTCGAAGAGCACGCCGCCGAGCCAGCCGCCCAGCGCCATGCCGGTGCTGGCTCCGATCATCTCGAAGGAGAAGATCGAGCTGAGCGGGGCCTTCGGGCCGAACATCTGCCGGTTGATGATCGGGAAGCCGACCATCTCGCCGCCGTAGCAGATGCCGAAAACGACGGCAAAGGCGTAGAAATGCCAGGCCTCCGTGGCAAACAGCAGCGCCAGGATCGACAGGCTCTGGCCGAAGATCGCCAGCGAGAGGATGGTGCGGCCGCCGAAACGCTCGGTCAGCAGCGAGAAGGTGAAGCGGCTGAAAATCGATACGCCGGCAATCGTGCTCAGCACGCCCGCCGCCTGCAGCCCCGGAATGCCGTGGTGGGTGGCCATCGACACGCCGTGCGCAAGGATCACCGCATGTCCGGCGCAGCCGAGGTGGTGGCAGCCCGTCAGCAGCCACACGGGCCGGCGCGAGAGTACTGACCGCAGGCTGACGGCGGCGTCCGCAGCACCGGACGCCGGTTTTTCCCTGGACGCGGCCTCGGCGCCGTAGGGGGTCAGGCCCATCTCGGCCGGGCTGGTCCGGATCAGCGAGGAGAAGACCAGCAGGATCCCGCCGAACGCGAAGCCGATCACCAGGAATGCTGACTCCCAGCCGCGGGTCTCGATCAGCCAGCGGAACAGCGGCGCGAAGATCACCGGTCCGGCGCCCAGCGCGGCCCAGTAGATGCCCAGCGCGAGCCCCATTTTCTTGTCGAACCAGCGGGTCACGAGTACCGGCATCAGCACCATGAACGCCGCATTGCCGAGGGCGCCGACGAACACGCCGTAGAGCACGTAGAGATGCCACAGCTCCCGGATCATCCCGAGCAGCACCGTGCCCGAGGAAATCATCAGTGAAGCGCCGATCATCAGCGTGCGCGCGCCGACGCGGTCGCCGAGCCAGCCGAAAACCAGCATCGCCGGCATGCTGCAGATGAAGGCCAGGGAATAGGCGAGGCCGATATCGCCGCGTTTCCATTCGAATTTCTCGACCAGCGGATCGACCAGCACCGCGAACGAGGCCGAATCGGCGCGGCTGACGATGCTGACGATGCAGGCTGCCGCCAGAACGATCCAGGCGTAATGAATTGCGGAACCGCGGCTGTGTGTCATGGGGCGGTATTGTTCCGGAATCCGTGGTGCAGGGCCTGTGTCAGTCCGCAATATGGCGATTAACGTCCGGGATGGCGCGCCATTCCCGCACCGCCCTTGTTCCGGGGAATCCGTTTTCCATGACCTTGATGCCCCGCATCACCGGCGATGGCCGGGGTTTGTGTGTTGACACATTGCGAACTCGATGCGGCGGGCCGGACTGCGGCTGGTCCTGGTGCAAAAATGAAATCCCGCCGCGTTGCAACGGGTAAAGAATGCGTGACTGCAGGGTGATGCCGATGCCGTTCTTTACGGTGCAGTACGAGGGCGGGCCGGCAGCGGCCGTGGTCCGCCGCGCCCGGCCGAATCCGGTATCATCGCGCAGCAGGCTGCCCCCCACCCCCTACTACCCGGAGAGATCGGAAATGAGCTCATTCACCACGTCGCGCCGCACCGTGCTGGCGCTTGCCCTGTCATTGTTTGCCGCCGGCGCCATTGCACAGGCGCAGCCCGCGGCCAAAGCCGAATTTGTGCCCGAGGTCGGGCAGTCCGGCAAGGATGTGGTGTGGGTGCCGACGGCGCAGGGCCTCGTTGATCGCATGCTCGACATGGCGAAGCTGACGGCCAAGGACATCCACTATGACCTCGGTTCCGGCGACGGCCGCACGGTGATCACCGCGGCGCGCCGCGGCGCCACGGCCTACGGCGTCGAGTACCACCCGGACATGGTCGAACTGTCGCGCCGCAATGCCGCCAAGGAAAAACTCGCCGGCAAGGCGACCTTCATCCACGGCGACATTTTCGAGACCGATTTCTCGAAGGCGACGGTGATCACGCTGTTCCTGCTGCCGGAACTCAACGTCAAGCTGCGTCCGAAAATCCTCGACATGAAGCCGGGCACCCGCGTGGTGTCGAATTCCTTCACGATGGGTGACTGGAAATCGGACGAGTCCCAGACCGCCAAGGGCGACTGCACCAGCTACTGCACCGCCTACCTGTGGATCGTGCCGGCGAAAGTGGCCGGCGTCTGGAAATCCGGCAACGAGGAATACAAGTTTGCCCAGGAATACCAGATGGTGCACGGCTCGGTCGGCGTTGCCGGCAAACTGGCGCCGGTGCTCAACGGCCGCCTGCGCGGCGAGGACATCAGCTTCACCGCGGGCCCCGGCCGTTACGCCGGCAAGGTCAGCGGTGATCGCATCGAGGGCACCGTGACCGCCGGCGGCAAGACCTCGCCCTGGGTCGCCACCCGCAGCGGCAAATAAACCGCGGCGCGCAAGGGCTGCGGCATGAGCAAAAACGACCGCGGGTACGCGGACCTGCATGACCACCTGGCGGCCCTGCGCGAGCGGGGCCTGCTGGTGGAGGTGGACCGGCCGATCGACAAGGATTCCGAGATGCATCCGCTGGTGCGCTGGCAGTATGTCGGCGGCATCGAGGAGCATGAGCGCAAGGCTTTCCTGTTCACCAACGTCGTCAACGCGCAGGGGCGGAAATACAGGTTTCCGGTGGTGGTCGGCGCCTTTGCCGGCAACCGCGAGATCTACGGCGTCGGCATGGGGGTGCCGCTGGACGAGGTGCAGGCGCGCTGGGACCGGGCGATCGCCAATCCGCTGCCGCCGGTGGTCGTCGAGTCCGGCGCCTGCCAGGAGGTGGTGATCACCGGCGATCAGTTGAAGGGCGAAGGCAATGGCCTTGATGCGCTGCCGATTCCGGTGTCGACCCCCGGCTTCGACGGCGCGCCGACGCTGACCGCGACCAACGTCATCACCAAGGACCCGGAAACCGGGATCCAGAACCACGGCACCTACCGCGCCGGGCTGAAGGCGCCGGACCGCATGGTCGTGCGCATGGCGACCCGCGTCGGCGGCGCCGGCGGCTACCGCCATTACCAGAAACACCAGAAACGCGGCGACAGGACGATGCCGGTGGCGATCGTGCTCGGCGCGCCGCCCTGCGTCGCTTTTGTCGCGCCGATGAAACTGCCGATCGACCTCGACGAGGTCGGTGTTGCCGGCGGCGTCGCCGGCGCGCCGATCCGCATGGTCAGGGCGAAAACCGTCGACCTGCTGGTGCCGGCGGATGCCGAGATCGTCATCGAGGGCCTGATCGACACCGAACACGTCGAGCCGGAAGGCCCCTTCGGCGAGTCGCACGGCCATGTCGCGCTGGAGCAGTTCAACATGCCGATGCGGGTGACGGCGATCACCCACCGCAAGGGCGCCATCGTGGCCTCCTACCTGAGCCAGGTCACGCCCAGCGAATCAAGCGCGATCAAGCGCGTGTCGTACGAACCGATGTTCCTGTCACACCTGAGGAACACGCTGGGCATCAAGGGCGTGAAGCGGGTGACGCTGCACGAGCGCATGACCGCGCTGCGGCGGATGGCGATCGTCACCGTCGAGCAGGGCACTCCGCGCAGCGAGATCTGGCGCGCGCTCTACGGCGTGACCTCCTTCAAGGCCGACTGCGGCAAGATCTGCATCGCGGTCAACGACGACATCGAGCCGGAAAATTCCGATGCGCTGTTCTGGGCGATGGCCTTCCGCATGAACCCGCTGGAGGACATCCAGATCCTGAAGCACCGCAGCGGCGGCCACGGCCCCGAGCGCGAGCACGAGACCGACCAGGAGGACTCGACGCTGCTGATCGATGCCACGGCCAAGGAGGTGCTGCCGCCCTTCGCGCTACCCAAGCGTGAATACATGGAGCGCAGCCGGAAAATCTGGGAGGAACTCGGCATGCCCAAGCTGCGGCCGCAGTCGCCGTGGTTCGGCTCTCCGGTCGGCGACTGGCTGCCGCAATGGGATGAAGGCGGGCGGCGCGCGGCCACCGGCGCCTACCTTGAGAACGGGCGCATCAGCGAAAAGGCGACCCGCGGCGGCCTCAAGCCCGAAACCAGTTACCGGCCCGACCGCGACGGCAAGGGCTGAATCCGGACAGCGGCTTGCTGCTGCAAGCTGCTGTTTTTATTGTGCTTGTTGTGCAATTTTCCGGCGAGGCTCTTACATACTGGACTTTGCTTTCCAATTTGGCGAACATGCATCAGCACGGCAGCGTACCGTGCGACGAGGGTGGCGGCGGCTTTTCGACGGCCATCGCCACGACCGACCAGCAACCGAGTGAGGAGTTTTCATGTTCAAACACATCCTGATGCCCACCGATGGCTCGGAGCATTCCGAGCGTGCCGTCGAGCGCGGCATCGAACTGGCCAAGCTGTGCGGCGCGCGGGTGACCGGCATCCACGTGATGCAGGACTACCGGATGATGATCGGCCCCGAGGGGCTGGCGCCGACGGAACTGGAGGAAGGCATGGAGGAGCGCGAGCGCGAACGCGCGGCCAGCTTCCTCGCCTTTGTCCAGAAAACCGCCGATACCGCGGGCGTGACCTGCGACACCGTGATCGCCAAGGGCCCGCAACCCTACGACGCGATTGTTGATGCCGCCAACGAACGCGGCTGTGACCTGATCGTGATGACCTCGCGCCACCGCAAGGGCCTGGTGTCGCTGATCCTCGGCAGCGAGGCGAGCCGGGTGCTCCACCGCTCGTCGATTCCGGTGCTGACCTTCCGCGCGCTGATGAGTGCGGATCATCCGGACAAGGATCTCGGCAAGTCCTGAGCGGCATCGCCGGGCACAAAAAAACCGCGGGACGCATCCCGCGGTTTTTTTGTGCCGTTCAGGCGCTTACTGGGCCTTGATGCCTGCGATCTTCACCAGCTTTTTCCATTTGTCGACTTCCTCGCGGATGATGGCCGCGAACTCCTTCGGCGAGTTGCCTTCGGCCTCCATGCCGCTTTTCAGCAGCAAGGCCTTGACCTCGTTGCGGGAGATGATCCTGATCGACTCCTCGTGCAGGCGGTTGATGATCGCCGGCGGTGTTTTTGCCGGCGCCAGCAGTCCGACCCAGGAGGCGTGCTGGTAGCCCTTGACCCCGGCTTCCGCCATCGTCGGCAGCTCGGGCACCGCGGTTGAACGTTTGCCGCCGGTGACGGCCATCGCGCGCAGCTTGCCGGCGCGGATGTGCGGGATCGCGGTGGAACTGGCCGCGAAGTTGACCTGCACCTCGCCGCCGAGCAGCGCGGTCATTGCCGGCGTGCCGCCCTTGTAGGGCACCAGCAGCATTTTCGTCTGGCTCATGTACTGGAAGAGTTCGATCGCGAGGTGGGTGCTGGTGCCGATGCCGCTGTAGCCGCAGGTGATCTGCCCGGGCCTGGATTTCAGCAGGGCCACCAGCTCGGGAATGTTTTTCGCGGCCACCGAGGGGTGCACGACGACGATGTGCGGCAGGTCGGCGATCTGGGTGATCGGCGCGAAGTCGGTGACCGGGTCGAAAGGCAGTTTCGAGTGCATGGCCGGCGTGATGGTCAGCGAGGCGGC
>JAEYXO010000013.1 GCA_023431245.1 Pseudomonadota bacterium
AGTTCAGGCAGCCGTTCAACTCATGGTCGTAGCGGATATCGCTCTTGATATCCTCGAACACTTCGCGCATTTCAGCGTAGGTCGCCATGGCTGAACGGGATTCCGGTTGTCCGCTTACTTCTTTTTCATGAAAAAGATGAATTCCTTGTTGGCCTCGTCCGAGGACAGCAGGTCGTTTCCGGTCTGTCGGGCAAAGGCCTGGAAATCCTTCACTGAACCGGGATCAGTGGCCATGATTTTCAGCACCTGGCCGGTGGTCATGTCGGTCAGCGCCTTCTTGGTGCGCAGGATCGGCAATGGGCAGTTCAGCCCGCGCGCGTCGAGTTCCTTGTCAAACTGCATGTTGAATTACCCTATGTAAATTAGTGTAACATTGAAATCTAATATACGTGCATTTCACGGGTGCCGCAATGTCATTGCCGTCACCGGGCATCGCGGCCACGTCTGCCGATTATAGACTCGTGATGTGCAGCGTCCGCGGCATCGAAGTCCGCAGAATGTCGATGGCGCAATGCAGCACACGACCGACAGAGGGCCCCATGGACAAATCCGATTTTCAGGCAGACACCCGCTACACCATCACCTGGCAGCGGCCCGACGGACGGACGGTGCCCGCCAGTTTCTATGTGCACCGGCTTCACGAGAACGCGATGATCGTCCGTTTCGCCGGAGCGGACGCGGCGCTGCGCAAGATCGCTTATGCGGAAGTGCTGCGGATCGTCTCTTCGGAGGCCGTTCCGCCGGAGCAGCAGCGCAGCATTCCTGCGGCGCTGCTCGACGAGAAAACCTGGCGCGAGCGCAGCGAGATGACGCATTACGCGTCGTCGCCGGCGCGGGGCAAGTAACCCCGGCTCAGGCCGGAGTGGCGGCCGCCCGTCTTTTCAGCAGCTCGCGCAGCTCCTTGTTGCGCGCCTGCAGGTCGCGCGCCAGCTGCACGGCCACCATGTACTGCAGGTGGTGCGCAACCGGCGGCGCCAGCTCATAGAGCCTGAGGAAGTCCGGGCGCGTGAGCGCGGCCACGGTCACCGCCCCTTCCGCCGCCGAAGTCCAGCCCGCGGGCATGTTCTCGATCAGCGACAGCAGGCCGAACATCTCGCCGGCATGCAGGTCCCGCGCCTCGTCCATCTCGCCCGTCACCTCGTGGATGCGCGAAGTCTGGATGGTCCCCTCCACCAGCAGGTAGAGGGCGTCGCCTTGTTGCCCCTGGGCAATCAGCCGGTGTCCCGCCGGATGCGAGGATACCGTCATCATCCCGGCCAGCACGTCAACATGGGCGCCGGTGAAGCTCTCGAAAGCCGGCAGCGTCTTGAGGAATTGTTTGATGTCCATCGGCGGCAGTCTCTAGGTTCCGGGCACGCGATCAAAGAAGGATTTGATCCAGTTTTTGCCGCGCAGCGTCGGCGAATCGTCGGCGGGCGGCTCGTCGGGCGGCGGCGCGCCGTCCTTGAGTTCCGCAAAGGACTTGGCCGAGGCGCGCAGGCGGTCGGCCAGCATGTCCACGAAATGCTCCAGCAGCACGCTGGCCACCGCGTAATTGGTCGCGATCAGGTCCTCGAAGGCCTGGTGGCGCAGGCGCAGCATTTTCACCGGCGTCAGGGCGGTCACGGTCGAACTCGCGCTCTGCTCGCCGCTCAGCACCGACACCTCGCCCAGCACCTGCCCCGGGCCGATGACGCCGAGCTTGATCGCCTTGCCGTTCTCCTCGACGCTGATCGACACTTCGCCTTCCAGGATCAGGTACAGCGAATCCACCGGCATGCGGTCACGGATGATCACCCGGTTGGCGGGCAGCTCGAGCCGCGTGGTGACCGCCAGCAGCTTGTCGACGTTTTCCGGGCCAAGAGCCCGCGCCCACTGCGAAAACTGTTTCTCGAATTCTTCTTTCATTGCCTGCGTCCCCGTGCCTGAAGGTGCTCCTGCGGGCGCCACAGCGCTTGCGCTCGATCATGTTTCAACCGCCGATAACCTACCATACAACCGCGTTGCGGAATAATGAAAAACTGCCGCTTTCGCGAGGGCAATTCATGGTCCGCTAATACAGCACGCGCCCTCGACCGGACACCGGAATGGGATATAAAATCCGGAACACCCTCACCCACTACCGGACTCCGCATGAAACGGACAGTAGTCTCGCTGCTGGCAGGCCTTTACTTCGCATTCGCCGGGGCCGCCCATGCCACGCTTGAACAGGGCCTGAATGCCTACCGCAAGGGAGATTACGTCGCGGCGCTGAAGCTCTGGCAGCCGCTGGCCGCCAAGGGCAACCCCGATGCCCAGAACAACCTCGGCGTGCTCTACGAAAAAGGCCAGGGTGTGGAACGCAACTTCGTCGAGTCCGTGAACTGGTACCGGCGGGCGGCGGACCAGGGTCATGCCCAGGCACAGAACAATGTCGGCGTCATGTATGAAAAAGGCCTGGGGGTCAAACCCGACGCCAAGGAGGCCGCCTCCTGGTACCTGAAAGCGGCCCAGCGCAACAACCCGAACGCCCAGAACAATCTCGGCGTGCTTTATTTCGGCGGCCGTGGCGTGTCCCAGGACTATGCCCAGGCCATGCAGTGGTACCGCCGCGCGGCGACACAGAACAACACCAACGCGATGAACAACATCGGCGTGCTCTACGAGCGCGGGCTCGGCGTCGCCCAGAACCATGCCCAAGCCGCGCAGTGGTACCGGCGCGCCGCCGAACGCGGCCAGCCGCAGGCGCAGAACAACCTCGGCGTGCTCTATGAAAAAGGCCAGGGCGTGCCGCAGGACATGAGTGTCGCCCTCAACTGGTACCGCAGCGCCGCCGAACAGGGCCATGCGCAGGCCC
>JAEYXO010000150.1 GCA_023431245.1 Pseudomonadota bacterium
CCCTTAGAATCGGGACATGCCGGACGTCATCCTGCTCAACAAACCCCATGGCGTGATCTGCCAGTTCAGCCCTTCGGGCAACCATCCCACGCTGAAGGACTTCGTCAACGTGCCCGGCGTCTACCCGGCGGGCCGTCTGGATACCGACAGTGAAGGCCTGGTCGTGCTGACCGGCGACGGCGCGTTGCAGCACCGGATCAGCGATCCTCGCCACAAACTGCCGAAAACCTATTTCGCCCAGGTCGAAGGCGCTCCGGATGACGCGGCGCTGGAGCCCCTGCGCAAAGGCATACGCCTGAGCGACTTCCGCGCCCTCCCGGCGGAGGCCCGGTTGGTGGCCGAACCGGACTGGCTGTGGCCCCGGGTACCGCCGATCCGCTCGCGCCAGGCCATTCCGACCGCCTGGCTGCGCCTGACCCTGCGCGAGGGCCGCAACCGCCAGGTGCGGCGGATGACCGCCGCCGCCGGTTTCCCGACTTTGCGGCTGATCCGCTTCAGCGTCGGATCGTGGACTATCGAAGGCCTTGCACCCGGAAGCTGGAAAAAACTACCGTCGTCAATTTAAAGAGACATCGATTGCGCCGGTTGCCGCGCCATAACCGTTGCCCAAGCCCCGCCACAGACCCTTGTTTTATATTTATTTTTTTATCGACAAATCCGGCACAAAACTGTCAACCGGCGACGAACCCGCCCGTTATTGGCGCTTGACCGACTATTTCGGTCAAGGGCCGCAAGGCCTGGTTGATCAACCACCCATTTATTGAGGAAATCATGAACAAACTGTTTGCCGCCATCATCGCCGCCGTTTTCGCCTCTGTCTCGGTTGCCCCGGCCTTCGCCGCTGAAGCCAAGAAAGAAGAGAAAAAAGAAGAGAAAAAGGCCCCGGCCAAGGCTGACAAGAAAGACGAGAAAAAAGCCGACAAGAAGTAATTCTTCGGTTTTGCTCAAGAAGGCAGGGCGCAAGCCCTGCCTTTTTTATTGCCCGGGCACCCCCGGCCGCCCCTCCCGTTGTAAATGACATGGGCATGCGCTAATGTAGCGCGGCTCGCTTCGAGCCGCGCACCGGAATCCGGGCGCGATTCTGTCCAACTAGGGGAGGGGAACATGAAGAAGCTGTTTGCAATGATCATGGCTGGAATGTTTGCTTCGGTAGCCGTCGCTCCGGCCTACTCGGCTGAAAAGAAAGACGAAAAAAAGACCGAGAAAAAAGAGAAAAAAGCCGACAAGAAAGACAAGAAGTAAAAACCGGTCTTTCTGTCCGATGAAAGCAGGGCTTCGGCCCTGCTTTTTTTACGCCTGCCGCCGCCGCGGCAGGCTGCCACCGGCGGCGATAAAATACGCGGATGGCCGATGAAACAGATCCGTGGAAACCCAATGTGACGGTCGCCGCCGTCGTTGAGCGCAATGGCGGATTCCTGCTGGTCGAAGAACAGACCGCGGAGGGCCTCCGCTACAACCAGCCGGCAGGCCACCTCGAAGAGGGCGAATCGCTGCTCGAGGCCGTGGTCCGGGAAACCCTCGAAGAGTCGGCCCGGCATTTCAACCCGACCGCACTGGTCGGCATCTACCAGTACCGCAAGCCCGCCTCACCGGTCACCTACCTGCGTTTCGCCTTCACCGGGGAAGTCTCCGCTCCGGAAGACCGTCCGCTGGACACCGGCATCCTGCGCGCGCTGTGGATGCCCGCGGCCGACATCCGCGCCTGCCGCGAACGGCACCGCAGCCCGCTGCTGATGCAATGCGTTGAAGACTACATTGCGGGACGGCGCTACCCGCTGCAACTGCTGCACCATCATTCGTAAAACCATGACCCGCAAACAGAAAATAGTCGTCGGCCTGTCCGGGGGTGTCGATTCCGCGGTCGCCGCCCTGCTGCTGAAGCAACAGGGTTATGACGTCACCGGCCTGTTCATGAAGAACTGGGAGGATGACGACACCGACGAACACTGCACCTCCCGCCAGGACCTGGTTGACGCCGTGGCGGTTGCCGACCG
Source organism: Pseudomonadota bacterium (assembly GCA_023431245.1). Lineage (GTDB taxonomy): Bacteria > Pseudomonadota > Gammaproteobacteria > Burkholderiales > SG8-41. The sequence continues at coordinate 1,995 of JAEYXO010000150.1, forward strand.
CATCGGCATCGAGATCGAGGCCGTCAATTTCAGCGCCGAATACAAGGACCGCGTGTTCAGCGAATTCCTCAGCGAATACCAGGCCGGCCGCACGCCCAATCCCGACGTGCTGTGCAACGCCGAAATCAAGTTCAAGTCCTTTCTCGACCATGCGATGAGCCTCGGCGCCGACCGCATCGCCACCGGCCATTACGCCCAGGTGCGCGAGGTCGACGGACTCCATCAATTGCTCAAGGCCGAGGATGGCAGCAAGGACCAGAGCTACTTCCTCTACCGCCTCAACCAGCAGCAGCTGGCGAAGACGGTGTTCCCGCTGGGGACGCTGTACAAACGCGACGTGCGCGAGATCGCCCGCCGCGAAGGCCTCGCCAACCACGACAAGAAGGACTCCACCGGCATCTGCTTCATCGGCGAGCGGCCGTTCCGCGAGTTTCTGAACCGCTACCTGCCGGCCAATCCCGGCGACATGGTCACGCCGGAGGGCGTCAGGGTCGGCAAACACATGGGCTTGATGTTCTACACGCTGGGCCAGCGCCAGGGCCTCGGCATCGGCGGCACCCGCAACGGCGACGGCGACGCCTGGTATGTCGCACGCAAGGACATGGCCAACAACCGGCTGGTCGTGGTCCAGGGACATGACCACCCGCTGCTGCTCTCCGACCGGCTGACCGCCGTCAACCTCAACTGGATCAGCGGCGAGGCGCCGCACACACAATGGGTCTACGGCGCCAAAACCCGCTACCGGCAGAAGGATGCCGCCTGTTCACTGGCGGTCGCGACGGGCACCCAGTGCGTCGTCGACTTTGCGGAAAACCAGTGGGCCGTGACGCCAGGGCAGTCCCTTGTGCTGTATGAAAGCCGCGTCTGCATCGGCGGCGGCATCATCGAATCGGCGCGCCCTGCGCAGACTGGCCCGGCCGACGCCGGATGTCCCCCGGGCGTTCTCAACGGCGGATAAACCCCGCCGGCGAAATCAGCTCAGGCGGGAACCGTGTCCCTGAACGAGGGGCGCTGCAGCAGCTTGTCCGCCAGCCGCGCCAGGTTCGGATGGTTGCGGCGCCAGGGCAGATCCGGCAGCCTGAGTTCCATCCATGCCAGGCAGCAGCCGACCGCGATGTCGGCCAGCGTGAAGAAATCCCCCGTGCACCAGTTCTTCGCCGCAAGATCGTCCGCCATCATCTGCAGCGCGCGGTCCACCTTGGCCTGCTGGCGGATGATCCACTCCGGTGACTGCTGCTCCGCGGGGCGGCGTTTTTCCATGACCACGGCGATCGCCGCATCGGTGCAGCCGTCGGCCAGCGCCTCCCAGCGCCGCACCTGGATGCGCGGCCGCTTTTCCTCCGGAATCAGCCGGTTGCCCGGGCTCGCATTGTCGAGATACTCGACAATCACGCGCGAATCGAAGAGCGTGCTCTCGTCATCGAGCACCAGCACCGGAATCTTGCCGAGCGGGTTGTACTGCGCAATCGTGCTGCCTTCGGTGTTCGGCGCATCGATGGCGAATTCGCATTCCATGCGTTTTTCGGCCAGCACGACGCGCACCTTGCGGGTATAGGGACTGGTGTTCGTCCCGATCAGCTTCATCATGTGGATTTCTTGCGGGATAAAATGCGGGGGTAAAAAAGCGCGCGGATTATAGCACCGCAAACCTTGACGGCCGGCGACCCGCGACTTAGTCTCGGCCTTCACGTCAACCGCTTGCAAAAGGTCAATCATGGGCGCCACCGACCAGTTCATCCTCTTCACCCAACCGGGGTGAAGCAGCTGTCTCCGGGCGAAAGAGTTTCTTTCGCGGAAAAAAATTGATTTCATCGCCATCGACGTACTGAACGACCCTCAGGGCCGCGAACGCCTGCTCAAGTTGGGCGTGCGCAACGTGCCGGTCGTCGCCAAGGGCGAGCAGTTCGTGTTCGGCCAGAATCTCGAGGACGTCGCCGAATTCGTCGGCCTGCAGGGCACGGGCCACAAGCCGCTGCCGCCTGAGGAACTGATCAAGCGCTGGGTCCTGGTGCTGCAGACCGCGCAGCGCTTGATGCGCCAGTTGCCCGATGCGCAGTTGCAGGAACGCGTGATCCCCAACCGCGACCGTTCGATCCGGTTGATGTGCCACCACATCTTCCGCATCGGCGAAGCCTTCCTTGAATCCATGGAGGACGGCGTCGAGTACGCAGTGCAGCTTGCCAACGTGCCGCCGAAAGACGGCACCTTCATGACCGGCGACGAAATCGCGCGTTATGGCGACACCGTCATCGCGCGGCTGCAGAACTGGTGGGACAAGCTCGAGGACAAATCCTGCCAGCAGAAGGTCAAGACCTTCTTCGGCATGCAGCCCCTGCACATGCTCTACGAGCGTTCGACCTGGCACAGCGCGCAGCACGGCCGGCAGCTCGCCGCAGTGCTCGAGCGCCTCGGCATCACGCCGGACCGCCCGCTGACACCGGAACAGCTCGCAGGTCTGCCGCTTCCGGAACGGCTTTGGGAATAATTATTTAAAATCAAATACTTATATCAACGGCGCCTGCGGGCGCCGTTTTTTGTCGGGTCTGCAGGCGATAATCGCCCGATACGCAACCGCCTCCACTCCATCCATCACACGATCAGACTCATGTCCACTCGCCCGCTGCACCAGATGACCGCCACCGACATCGTCCGCGCCATCGCCGCCGGAAAAACAACGGCTGTTGCCGTCGCCGAAGCCTGCCTCGCGCGCATCGCCGAACGCGAACCGCAGGTTGAAGCCTGGCATTACCTCGATCCAAAGCGGGTGCTGGAGCAGGCCCGCGCCCTCGACCGCCGCGGCAGCATCGGGCCGCTGCAGGGCGTGCCAGTCGGCATCAAGGACATCATCGACACCGACGACATGCCGACCGAATACGGCACGCCGATCCACAAGGGGCGGCAGCCGCGGCTGGATGCCGCCTGCGTGGCACTGACGCGCAGGGCCGGCGGACTGATCATGGGCAAGACCGTCACCACCGAGTTTGCGAATTTCTTCCCGGGCAAGACACGCAACCCCTTCGATCCGCAGCGCACGCCCGGCGGCTCATCCAGCGGATCCGGAGCTGCCGTCGGCGCAGAAATGGTGCCGCTGGCCATCGGGACACAGACCACCGCATCGACGATCCGCCCCGCCGCCTTCTGCGGCTGCGTCGGTTACCGCCCGACCTGGGGCGACCTGCGCTGCGCCGGCGTCATGGAAGCCTCGGGTTCGCTCGACACGCTTGGGCTGATCGCGCGCTCCATCGACGACATCGCACTCTACCGCGACGTGCTGATGGGCATCACCCCGGAAGCGCTGCCCGCGGACGCCGGCGCTCCGCCGCGCATCGGTTTCTGCCGCTCGCCGATGTGGGATCAATGTGAGCCGGAAACGAA
>JAEYXO010000233.1 GCA_023431245.1 Pseudomonadota bacterium
CGCCGTTACGGACCGGGCAGCAACACCGGGTACCTGCAGCGCCGCACCCAGACCATATTGGCGCGGATGAACGGCGCTGCCTTGCCCTGAGCGGCGGGCTTACTGGCCCTGACCCAGCGAGTACCCGGGCACATCGTCGAAACTGCACAGGTGCTCGGTCTTGATGAAGTCACAGTCCGCGGCCGTCAGCTTGCAGAGCAGGGCGACGATGTCTCCGTGGTTCACCGGTATTGAGGCAGTGGCGGGCATGAAGCGGCAGCGCCAGTGGTCGGTGCATAGGGTTTCAGGCAGGCCGCCCGGCCAGACTTTCACGCCGCGGTTGGTGATCATCTGCAGGGAGAGTTTTCCTGAAACTGCGGCATTCAGTGCTGCACCGAGCAGATCCGGATCGCCATCTTTCCAGTGCAGGAAGACGTCGACGCCGACCAGCGTCTTGCGCGCCGGCTTGCGGTCCGGCACGGGAGTCGGCATTGGTTTGTTCCCTGCGGAAGCGGCATACCGGGCCGGCTTCAACTGCGCGGGTGCCTGACCGAGACGGGCGATCACCGCTTGGGCGAAGGTCCGGGTGCCGACTTTCTGCGCGGTGTGCGGACCGGCGATGTCGGCGGTGTGTACGCCGTCCTCGATGGTGCGCAGCCAGGCGTTCTGTACGCGTTTGGCGATGTCACCCTGGCCGATGTGCGTCAGCAGCATCGCTGCGGCCTGGATCAGACCCGAGGGGTTGGCGATGTCCTTGCCGGCGATGTCCGGTGCGCTGCCATGCACCGCCTCGAACATCGCGACGCGGTCACCGATGTTCGAGGAACCGGCGAGGCCGATCGAACCGGCGATCTGCGCTGCGACGTCGGACAGGATGTCGCCGTAGAGATTGGGCATCACCACCACGTCGAAGCGGCCCGGGTCATCCGCGAGCAGGGCCGCACCGATGTCGACAATGCGGTGTTCCCTCTCCAGCTCCGGATACTGCGCGCCGATCTCGTCGAACACCTTGTGAAAGAGACCGTCGGTCATCTTCATGATGTTGTCCTTGGAGAAGCAGGTCACCTTGCGCCGGCCGTTAGCGCGGGCATATTCAAAGGCGTAGCGCACGATGCGCTCGCAGCCCGGGCGCGAAATCAGCTTCAGGCACTGGTAGACCTCCTCGGTCTGTCGGTGCTCGATGCCGGCGTAGAGATCCTCCTCGTTCTCGCGCACGATCACGACGTCCATGCCCGGGTGGCGGGTGTCGACGAATGGGTGGTAGGTCACGCAGGGACGAACGTTGGCGTAGAGTCCCAGCGTCTTGCGGATCGTGACGTTGAGGCTCTTGTAGCCGCCGCCCTGGGGAGTCGTGATCGGTGCCTTCAGCAGCAGTCCGGTCCGGCGCAGTACGTCCCAGGCCGCCGGCGCGATGCCGGAGCTGACGCCGCTCCGGTAGACCTTCTCGCCGACCTCGATCGGCTGCCAGTCGATGAGCGCACCGGCGGCGTCAAGTACGGCCATTGTGGCGGCGAGTATTTCAGGCCCGATGCCGTCGCCCTCGGCGAAGGCGACGGCGGTGCGGGTCAGCTGGCGGGATTCGGCAAGATCCATGTTCGTGCTCCTGTGGGCGGTTGGTCGGTGAACGGCGTGCATCCTAAGCGCCGCCAGCCATTGTTAAAAATGATAATTCTGGATAAAACCTATAGACTTCAATCTATGATCAAGCCGAAACGCCTTCCGGTCACCCTGCACCAGCTGCGCGTGTTCGAAGCGGTGGCGCGCCAGCTGTCGTTCACGCGTGCCGCTGACGAACTGCATCTGTCGCAGCCCACCGTGTCCGTCCAGGTCAGGGAGCTTGCCGCCGCAGTGGGTTTGCCGCTGTTCGAACAACTGGGGCGGCGCATCCGGCTTACCGCGGCCGGCGTCGAGTTGCTGGCTGCCGCGCGCACCATGTTCGAGACCTGGGATCGCTTCGAAATGCGGGTGGCCGACCTGCAGGGCCTGCGCCGGGGTGCGCTGAGGGTGTCTGCGGTAACCACTGCCACCTATTTCGTGCCGCGCCTGCTCGGGCCTTTTTCCGATGCCTATCCCGGGATCGAGTTGTCGCTCGAGGTGGCCCGCCGCGATGACATCGTGCAGCGCCTGATCGAGGGCCGTGACGACCTCTACATCATGGGTGTGCCGCCGACCGACCTGGAGATCCACGAACTGCCGATACTCGACAATCCGCTGGTGGTCGTCGCGCCGCGCAGCCACAGGCTCGCAGGCCGGAAGGGCATTCCCCTGAAGGCGCTGGAGGACCAGCCGTTCCTGGTGCGGGAGCAGGGTTCTGGCACCCGCATGGCCAGCGAGCGCTATTTCCAGCGCCACGGGTTCAAGCCGCGCGTGCGCATGGCGCTGGGGAGCAACGAAGCCATCAAGCAGGCGGTCGCCGGCGGCTTCGGGCTGGCCGTACTGTCCTTGCATGCACTGGGCATGGATGCCACCGACGGCAGCCTGGTCCTGCTGGACGTCGAGGGGTTCCCGATCCGGCGCAAATGGTATGCGGTGTATCCCAAGGCGCGGCCGCTGTCGATCGTTGCCACCACCTTCCTGCAATACCTGCGTGGCCAGACCGGCGGGCTGCCGAATGTTGATACCCTGCTGGCGGACTGGCGCCGCGGCGCAGCAAACCGCCGCCGGTCTCCGGATCGCGGCAATTCTGTTGACCGCAAACATCCGGCGGCATAATCTGCCGTTCGCGCATGGTTTGCGCGCCCATGCGGCGTCCGACCGCAGGCCAGAAGATTCAATCCGGGGAAATTCAGCCAGCCGACCGCCGCGGGCACCGCGGCGCCGTCCGCCATGCCGTACCCAACAAACCGCTGAGGAGAAGTCATGGCGCAACTGAACATCAATGGCCGCAATTACGAGGTCAATGTCGAAGCCGATACCCCGCTGCTGTGGGTCATCCGCGAACACGTGGGCCTGACCGGAACCAAGTACGGCTGCGGCGTCGCGCAGTGCGGCGCCTGCTCGATCCACCTCAACGGCGAAGTGATGCGCTCCTGTGCGCTGCCGGTCTCCGCGGTGAAGCCCGGCGACCGCATCACCACCATCGAAGGCCTGTCGAAGGACAGCTCGCATCCGGTGCAGAGGGCCTGGGCGGCGATTGACGTGCCGCAGTGTGGCTACTGCCAGTCGGGCCAGATCATGGCGGCGGTGGCGCTGCTGGCGAAAAAGCCGAAGCCCACGGACAAGGACATTGACGAGGCGATGACCAACATCTGCCGCTGCGGCACCTATCATCGCATCCGCGCCGCGGTCCACATGGCTGCCGGCGGCAAAGTTGCCGCCGCCGATGCCGTCACTGCCGATCAACAGAACGCCTGAGCCGGGGAGAGACGACATGAACGACCTGATGAATCCCGGACAAGCTCCGAAAATTTCCCGCCGCAAATTCCTCGTCGGCAGCGCCGCTGCAGGCACCGGGCTTGCGCTGGGTTTCCATCTGCCCTTCGGCATCGGCAGCGCCGCCGCCCAGGGCGCTGCTGCCAATGCCGAGGTGAACATCTGGGTGGTGGTTAAACCTGACGATACCTGCGTGATCCGCATCGCCCGCGCCGAGATGGGCCAGGGCACGCTGACCGGCCTGGCGCAGCTGGTGGCCGAAGAACTGGAGTGTGACTGGAAAAAAGTCTCCACCGAGCAGATCACCGCCGGACAGAACCTGGCGCGCAAACGCGCCTGGGGCGTGATGTCGACCGCGGGCAGCCGCGGCATCCGCGAATCGCAGGATTACGTGCGGCGCGGCGGCGCGGCGGCGCGCATGATGCTGCTGCAGGCGGCGGCCAATGAATGGAGCGTGCCGGTCGGCGAACTGCGTGTCGCCAATGGCGTGATCACGCACGCCGGTTCCGGACGCAGCACCAGCTACGGCAAGGTGGCGGGTGCGGCGGCGAAACTGACGCCGCCCGATCCGAAGAGCATCCAGCTGAAAGCGGTCAAGGACTGGAAAATCGCCGGTAAGGGCCTGCGCCGGCTGGATACCGCGGACAAGCTGAACGGCGCCAAGGTCTATGCGATCGACCTGAAGATGCCCGGCATGCTGCATGCGACGGTCAAGGACTGCCCGGTCTACGGCGGCAAGCTGGTGAGTTTCGACGAGTCGAAGGTCATGGGCATGCCCGGCGTCAAGCGGGTCATGAAGATCAACGACAGCACCGTCGCCGTGGTGGCCGACACCTGGTGGCGCGCGAAAAAGGCGCTGGACGCGCTGCCCATCGTCTGGGATGAGGGCCCGCATGCCAAGGTCAACAGCGCATCGATCGCCAGGCACCTGGAGTCGGGGCTGACCTCGGCTGACGCCTTTGCCGACATCGACACCGGCGATGCGCCGAAGGCGATTGCCGCCTCGGCGAAAAAGATCGAGGCCGTCTACAGCGTGCCCTTCACCTCGCACACCACGATGGAACCGATGAACTGCACGGTGAAGCTGTCGCCGGACAAGGCGGAAATCTGGATCCCGACCCAGAACGCCGAGGCTTCGCTGGCCGCGCTGTCGTCTTCCTCCGGCCAGCCGCTCGAAAAATGCGAGGTGTACGTGATGGACCTCGGCGGCGGCTTCGGCCGCCGCATCGGCAACCAGGACGTGGTGCGCCAGGGTGTCGCGATCGCGAAGGCCTTTCCCGGAGTGCCGGTGAAAATGGTGTGGAGCCGCGAGGAGGACCAGGCGCATGACTTCTACCGTCCGATCGCGATGGCGCGCATGGCGGCGGGCGTCGATGACAAGGGCAACCTGACCGGCCTGCACATCCGCGTATCCGGCCAGTCGATCAACGCCTTCGCCAATCCGGCGGCAATCAAGGACGGCAAGGACCGGCGCCAGCTGCAGGGCCTGTGGCCGCAACCCCACGATGCCCAGTTCGGCTACACCCACGCCAACCTGCGCACCGAATACGCGATGCGCAACACGCATCTGCCGGTGGGCCCGTGGCGCGGCGTCAACACCAACCAGAACGGCATCTTCAGCGAGTGCTTCATGGACGAGGTGGCGAAACTCGCCGGCCGCGACCCGCTGGAATTCCGCCGCGCGCTGATGAGCGAGCGTCCGAAACACCTGGGCGTGCTCAACGCCGCCGCCGAGAAGGCCGGCTGGGGCAAGCCGCTGCCGAAAGGCGTGTTCCGCGGCATCGCCCAGTTCATGGGTTACGGCAGCTATTCCGCGGCGGTGGCCGAGGTCTCGGTCAGCCCCAAGGGCGAGGTCAAGGTGCATCGCTGCGTGTTCGCGCTCGACTGTGGCAACGTCGTCAACCCGGACCAGACCGCGGCGCAGATCGAGGGGTCGGTGGCCTATGGCATGACCACGCTGCAGAGCGAGATTTCGGTCGCCAACGGGCGCATCGTGGAAACCAACTTCCACAATTTCCGCGTCATGAAGATTGCCGAAATGCCCAAGGTCGAGGTGATCCTGCCGGTGACCGGTGATTTCTGGGGCGGCGTCGGCGAACCGACGATCTGCGTCG
>JAEYXO010000290.1 GCA_023431245.1 Pseudomonadota bacterium
ATTACGGCCACTTTGGATCTGTCCAAAGCCAGGCGTGTGCTGCAGGAGCAGAAACGCGTGAATGTCGATTTTCCGACTTGGATGATTGATTCACTGGATCGTGAGGCCAGCAAGCTTGGGGTTACCAGGCAATCGGTTATTAAAATCTGGCTCGCTGAGCGCCTTGAGGCGACTGCTTCCGACTTGCCGCCCCAACGGCCGCGCTCAGGTGCCGCGCGTCGCTGAGCTTTACTTTAAACGTTTGAAGAGAAGCATCACCAGCTTTCACCCGGACGACGCTGGCGACTGGGTCGCCGAACTCGCCTGCGGCCACCACCAGCATGTGCGCCACAACCCGCCGTGGATCAACCGGCCCTGGGTCACCACGCCGCATGGCCGCCAGTCGATGAGCGGCCATGAACTGTCCTGCAACAAATGCGAGGCCGGCGCGCCGCCGGACTGAAGCCGGCTAACGCGCCGCGCGTCGCACTTCGCCGCCGGTCATCAGCAATACGTCGCCGCTGATCCAGCGCGCGCAGGGGCCGCAGAGGTAACGCACGAGATCGGCGACTTCCTCCACGGTGCCGGGGCGCTTGATCGGAATCGTCGACAGGCGCTTCTCCCATTTTGCCGGGTCGCGCAGGGTGTCGATGCGCGCGGTGTCGAGGAAGCCCGGCGCGATGACGTTGGCGGTGATGCCGTGTTCGCCGAGTTCGTCGGCCAGTGATGACATCAATGCGTGCATGCCGGCCTTCGAGGCGGCATAAGCGGAGAAGGTGGCCGGCGCCTTCAGCGCGGCGCCCGAGGAAATGCTGACAATGCTGCCGCCCTCGCCCTGGGCGATCATCTGCCGCGACACGTATTTCGAACACAGCATCGTGCCGGTCAGGTTGATGTCGATGATGTTGCGCCACAGGCCATCATCAAGGTCTTGCAGCGGCACGCGGTCGGCGGCGCGGGGATAGGTCGCGTTGTTGACCAGGATGTCGATGCGGCCGAGTTGGGCGACGACCTCCTGCACCATGCGTTGCACGTCCTCGGCCTTGCGCACGTCCATGTACGCGCCGCAGCCGCGCACACCCAGCGTCTCGATGTCGGCAACGACATCGGGCAGGCCGCGCCAGCCATCCTTCTGTTCGTCTGCTGTGAGACTCGCCTTGCCGCGGCTGCTGCCGGTGACCGCGACGTCCGCGCCGGCGCGGGCCAGCGCCAGCGCGATGGCGCGGCCGAGCCCGCGTTTGCGGGTGGCGCCGGTGACGACGGCGACCTTGCCTTTCAGTTCCTGCATCGGATTCTCCTGTGTTGCGGCGATGGTAGGCGACATCCCCGGCCGCGGCAACGCAACAGGGTGTGGACGCGAAAGCGGCGCGCGCCGTGGCGGGCAGTACAATGCCGCAGGAGGACATCGACATGGCCTGGATCATCACCAAGTATTTTCTGACCGCGGCAGTGGTCGTGCTGGTATCGGAAGTCGCCAAGCGCAGCGACAAGCTGGGCGGCCTCGTCGCCGCGCTGCCGATGGTGACCGTGCTGGCGCTGATCTGGCTCTACATCGAACAGCAGCCGCCGGAAAAAATCGCCAACCACGCCTGGTACACCTTCTGGTACGTGATCCCGACACTGCCGATGTTCCTGGTGTTTCCGGCCCTGCTGCCGCGGCTGGGATTCTGGCCGACGCTGGGTGCCTGCGTGCTGATCACCGTGGCCTCGTTCTGGCTGTTCGCGCTACTGGTGCGCCGCTTCGGCATCGAACTGCTGTAGCGCGGGCAGGCTGCCGGAGCGTATGGCCTGTCGTCACCGGGCGACGGCGGCGTTGTACTCCGCGCACCTTGCCATGCGTTATATCCGGGCCGTCTCTGCGGCTGAACTTTTGTGATTCTCTCCAGCCCAATCGCAGCATGCGTCTTCCTTCCCTGTTGTCCCTGTTGACCCTGGTCCTGCTGCCGCAGGCCTTGTGGCCGGCCCATGCGGTGACCGACGTCAAGGCAAAACCGTCGGCTGCCGCGACCAAGAAGCCGGCCACGGCGGCAAAAAAACCCCGGCCGCCGCAGCCCGTCACGGCGCCCCCCGCGGTGGTGACCGCCACGGGCGACGGTCAGGCGGGTTATGTGCATTACTGGCTGATCACGGCGCCCAACGGCGATCAGGAAATCCAGGTCGGCATCGAACTGCCCGACCAGCGCATCGCCTGGTCATTTCCGGGACTCGGCGTGCACACCGCGGCATTTCTGGCTGACGGCGAAGTGGATGTTCCGGGAGGGGCATTCAAGGTGCAGCATCTCTACGGCCTGCGGCCTTTTGCCGGCGACGCGGCGATGCGCACGCTGCGTGGCAACCTGATGCGCCGGGTGACGCCGCTGGTCCGCCAGCGGGTGCCTTATTGCGAATTGAACGGCCTGACCGCGGAACTGTGCATGAGCTGCATGGGTTTCGTGTCACAGATCCTGTTTCCGGGGCGGACACCGGAATATGCGAATTTCCCGCGCAATTTCCCGCGCATCGCCGGCGAGGAGTACCACACCACCGAGGACCTGCTGCTGTACCTGACGGGACTGCATGCCCTGCCCGGCGATGCCGCGCGCAAGCGGCGCATGGCGGCCATCGGCGGACCGCCGGCCCTGCAGGAGGAACTGGCCCGGCTGGTGCAGCAACTGGGCCCTGCCCCGGCAACGACGACCGCCAGCACCAAAACGCCGGCCAAGAGGCCGCTGCGGGCCGCGCCCAAAACCGCGATCAAACGCGCCGGTTGAGTGTGCTTGAGGCGTCACGACCGTCGTCAATACGCGACAACACAAATATTGATGCTGCTGCGGTAGGCGTCTTTGCCGCCGGCAGCGTTATGGCCGGATCATGATGATTGCCGGCAGATTCAGTTTTCACGATTCCACAGCTTGCGGTCGCAGGGGGCAGGCCCTGCTCTTCGTCGCGGTTTTGACACTGTCCGGGATGCTGCCGGCGCAGGCGGCTTACCGCAGCACGGTCGCCACGCTGTCACCGGCCGCCTCGGCGGTGCCATCCCGCAGCAAACCGCGGGCAGCGCCGGTCCGGTCGCCGGCGACCACGCCGGTGAAGGCCTTGCACGTGGTGACGGCGCCGGGCAGCGGCCAGACCGGTTATGTGCATTACTGGGTGATCACCGCGCCCGACGGCGAGGAGGAAATCCAGGTCGGCGTCGAGCTGTCCGGCGGCCGCATTGCCTGGGCGTTTCCGGAACTCGGGGTCCAGGTGGTCCCTTTCATCGCGGAGGGTGAGGTCGATGCACGGGGCCAGCGCTTTCGGGTGCAGTATCTGTACGGACTGCGGCCCTTTGCCGATGACGCGGCGATGCGCCGGTTTGGCGAACAGGTCGAGCGCCGCGTGGCCTACTGGGTCGACGATGAAACGGCCTATTGTTACAGCGGCACCCGGGAGCGCGAAATCTGCCTGAGCTGCATGGGGCTGGTGATGCAGCTGCTGTATCCGGGGAAGACGCCCGCCTATCCCGCGGTTCCGCGCGATTTTCCGCGCATCGGCGGGGATCTGCAGTACAGCACCGAGGATCTGCTGCTGTACCTGACCCGGCTCCATCTGCTGCCCGGTGAAGCGGCCCGCCGCCAGCGCATAACCCTGCTGGGCGGTCCGCCGGCATTGCAGGAGGAATTGAGCCGTTTGTCGGCGCAACTGGCGGATGAGCGGCCCGTGGTGGCCGATGCGGTCAAACCCGCGAAGCGCCGCGTCAGTGTCCGTACGCCGGCGCTGAAACCAGTGCTGCGCCGGCCAGCCGGCTGAGCGTCTAGAAACTTTCGTCGTCGCGCAGGTAGCGCCACTGTCCGACCGGCAGGTCGCCCAGCATGACTTTGCCGATGCGCACCCGTTTCAGGCCGGTCACGGTCAGTCCGACCAACTCGCACATGCGGCGGATCTGGCGTTTTTTGCCCTGGCGCAGCACGAAGCGCAGCTGGTCGCGGTTCTGCCAAGAGACCTTGGCCGGACGCAGGGCTTCGCCGTCGAGGCTCAGGCCGTGATTCAGTTTGGCGAGACCCTCGGCATTGAGCCGGCCCGTCACCCGCACGAGGTATTCCTTTTCGACGCGCGAGTTTTCACCGATCAGCTGCTTGGCGATGCGGCCGTCCTGGGTCAGCACCAGCAGGCCCGTGGAGTCGATGTCGAGCCGGCCGGCCGGGGCGAGGCCGCGCAGATGCTGCGGCCCGAAGCGCAGCGGGCTGCGGTCCCCGCTGTAGTGGTTGCCGGCGATGATCAGGGTTGATGCTGGTTTGTAGTTTTTTTCCGCCTGGCCCGAAACAAAACCCACGGGTTTGTGCAGCAATATCGTGACCTGCGCCTGCTGCCGGTCGCGCGCCGCCGCCGCGAGGGTGATGGTCTGGGTCGGGAGGATGCGGGTACCCAGTTCGGTGACCGGCTGCCCAT
>JAEYXO010000386.1 GCA_023431245.1 Pseudomonadota bacterium
GTCGGGCGGATGATCTTGTTGTCGATGCGCTGCTCGATGACATGCGCCGACCAGCCGCTGGTGCGCGAGATGATGAACAAGGGGGTAAACATCGGCGTCGGCACCCCCATCCGGTGGTAGGACACGGCCGAATACCAGTCGAGGTTTGCAAACATCTTCTTCTCGCGCATCATCACCGTCTCGATGCGCTCGGCGACCTCGAACATCCTCATGTCGCCCGCCTCCTTCGACAGCTTGCGCGCGACTTCCTTGATGATCTTGTTGCGCGGATCGGCGATGGTGTAGACCGGGTGGCCGAAACCGATCACCACCTCCTTGTTGGCGATGCGGGTGATGATGTCATTCTCCGCGGCCTCCGGCGTCTCGTAGCGGTTCATCACCTCGAAGCCGACCTCGTTGGCACCGCCGTGTTTGGGGCCGCGCAGCGCGCCGATGCCGCCGGTGATCGCCGAGTACATGTCGGAGCCGGTGCCGGCGATGACGCGGCAGGTGAAGGTCGAGGCGTTGTATTCGTGCTCGGCGTAGAGGTTCAGCGAGGTGTGCATCGCGCGCACCCAGGAGTCGGAGGCCGGTTTGCCGTGCAGCAGGTGCAGGAAGTGCCCGCCGATCGAGTCATCATCGGTCTCGACCTCGATGCGTTTGCCGTTCTGGCTCCAGTGGTGCCAGTAGAGCAGCATCGAGCCGAAAGAGGCCATCAGCCGGTCGGCGATGTCGCGCGCGCCCGGGATGCCGTGGTCTTCACGCTCAGGCATCGCCGCGCCCAGCGCCGAGCAGCCGGTGCGCATGACGTCCATCGGGTGCGCCGCCGGCGGCAACTGCTCCAGCACCTGGCGCACCACCGCGGGCAGCCCGCGCAGTGACTTGAGCTTCGCCTTGTAGGCGCGCAGCTCCGCCGCATTGGGCAGCCTGCCGTGCACCAGCAGGTGCGCGATCTCCTCGAATTCGCAGGTCTCGGCGATGTCGAGGATGTCGTAACCCCGGTAATGCAGGTCGTTGCCGCTGCGCCCCACCGTGCACAGCGCCGTGCTGCCCGCGGGAACACCCGACAGGGCCACGGATTTTTTCGGCTTGAAGCCGGCGGGGGTGGCGTTGTCGCTCATCTCGGATTCCTTCCGTTCAAATCAGTCAGTGGCCGAAAAAAAACGGACGCTGCGCCGGGCAGGGTCCGTTTTTTGCGCTAGCGGTTTGCTCCGCTCAGCCGAGCAGTCCGCGGATGGAGTCGCGCTCTTCCTGCAGTTCCTTCAGCGTGGCCTGCATGCGCGCCTCGCTGAAGCTGCTCTGCTTGAGTCCCTGGACAATGCTGTACTTGCCGTCCTTGCAGGTGACCGGGAAGCCGTAAATCATGCCCTGCGGGATGCCGTAGCTGCCGTCCGAGGGGATGCCCATGCTGACCCAGTTGCCGGCGCGGGTGCCGTGCACCCAGTCGCGGACATGGTCGATGGCGGCATTGGCGGCGCTGGCGGCCGAGGACAGGCCGCGGGCGTCGATGATCGCCGCGCCGCGTTTCTGGATCGTCGGGATGAAGTCGTTTTCGAGCCAGGCCTTGTCGCGGATCATCGGCCACACTTTCTTGCCGCCGCAGGTGGCGTGGAAAATGTCGGGATACTGGGTGGCCGAGTGGTTGCCCCAGACCACCATCTTCTTGATGTCGGTGACCTGCTTGCCGATTTTCTGCGCGACCTGGGTCAGCGCGCGGTTGTGGTCGAGGCGCATCATTGCCGAGAAGTTCTCGGGTTTCAGGTTCGGCGCATTGTTCATCGCGATCAGGCAGTTGGTGTTCGCCGGATTGCCGACCACCAGCACCTTGACGCTGCGCTTGGCCACTTCGGACAACGCCTTGCCCTGCGGCGCGAAGATCTTGCCGTTGGCTTCGAGCAGGTCCTTCCGTTCCATGCCGGGGCCGCGGGGGCGGGCACCGACCAGCAGGGCCACGTCGGCATCGGCGAAAGCGACCATCGGATCGGAAGCCGGCACCATCCCGTGCAGCAGCGGGAAGGCGCAGTCGTCGAGTTCCATCATGACGCCCTTCAGCGCCTTCTGCGCGCGTTCATCCGGAATCTCCAGCAGTTGGAGGATGACCGGCTGATCCTTGCCAAGCATTTCGCCGCTGGCAATGCGGAACAGCAGGCTGTAGCCGATCTGGCCGGCAGCGCCCGTGACCGCCACGCGCATGGGTTGTTTCATCTGGAAGCTCCTGAATTTCCTTGGTTTTTGGGGAGGGGCGGCGATGCCCGGGAATATGCTTCACATCGCATCGCCGGCACCGGAATAACCCGTCGATGATAGCCAACCGCAGGAAACGCGGTCAACACGACGTCCACGACAGCGCGGATCGGCGGCGATTGTGGAGGTCTGTGGCGGCGATGCAGGCAGTTGCATCTTCGGCATTGCGGCATCGCATGACGGCATGTGGAATGCATGCGCACACCGCTTTACGCGCACGTCAACGCGGCGCGCTCACATGAACGGTTTTTACTGATAAAAGGCGCCGGCCGGCGTTCCGTCAATCGAGGAAAGCTGGTAGTATTTCATGCGTTTAATTGCAGCTTAAACCCGATTTCACTGGTGCTAAAAACTCTCAACTGATGGTCTGCGCGTGCAGCGCAGCATCGCGGCCGCTGTGGCGGGTCCGGAAACAGGCCTTGGTGCACATCTCCTGTTTCTGCGCATCGGCCAGGCAGCCGGCATGTTGAAATAAACCGCAATCAAGGAGAGCGCGTGTCGTCGACAGTTGCCAAACCTCGCCCCAAGCATCTGAACCTGATGCAGATCCGGCAGCCGGTGCCGGCGATCATATCCATCATGCATCGCATCAGCGGC
>JAEYXO010000388.1 GCA_023431245.1 Pseudomonadota bacterium
ACAAGGATTAGGCATGCGTTCCCAACTCGTCCTGCGCGTCATCGCCAAGCTGCTGATCCCGTTCATGCTGCTGTTCGCGCTGTACGTGCAGTTCCACGGCGATTTCGGCCCCGGCGGAGGTTTCCAGGCCGGCGTGATCACTGCGGCGGCGGTGATTTTCTACGGACTGATCTACGGCCTGCCCGCCGCGCGCCGGCTGGTGCCCGACCGTTTTGTCGAGTCGATGATCGCCGGCGGCGTGCTGCTGTACGGCGGCGTCGGTGTCGCCGGCATGCTGCTGGGCGGCAATTTCCTCGATTACTTCGTGCTTGCCGCCGATCCCGTGCATGGCCAGCATCGCGGCATCCTGCTGGTGGAACTCGGTGTCCTGATCACCGTGGCCGGGGTGATGCTGAAGATTTTCTACGTGTTTGCGGGGCGGGGGCGCGACCCCGGCGGCGCATGAGTTTTGCCAGCCATTACAGCTACTGGGCAACCATCGCGCTGATGGTGCTGGGCCTCTACATCCTGATCGCCCGCGGCAACCTGATCAAGAAGCTGGTCGGACTGGCGATTTTCCAGACTTCGGTCTACCTGCTCTACATCGCGCCCGGGAAACTGATCGGCGGCACCGCGCCGATTATTGCCGAGCAGTTCCGCATCTATTCGAATCCGCTGCCGCATGTGCTGATCCTGACCGCGATCGTGGTCGGCGTGGCGACGCTGGCGCTGGGTCTGGCGCTCGTCGTGCGCATACACGAGGCCTACGGCAGCATCGAGGAGGACGAGATCATCTCCCGCGACGGAAAGGAAGGGCAGGACGCTTGATTTCCGGACACCTGCCGATCCTGCAGGTCGTGCTGCCGCTGCTGGCGGCGCCGCTGATCGTGCTGTTCCGCCATGCGACGCTGGCCTGGCTGCTGGCGGCGGCCGTCAGCTGGTGTTCCTTCGCCATCGCGGTGACGCTGTTTTTTACGGTGCCCGCCGGCGGTGCATTTGCCTATGAGCTGGGCAGTTGGGCCGCCCCCTGGGGCATCGCCTACCGCATCGACAGCGCCAGTGCCTATGTGCTGGTGCTGGTGTCGCTGATTGCTTCGGTGGTGGTGACCTATGCGCGATCCAGCATCGCGGCGGAGGTCGATCGCGAGCGTCATTACCTGTTCTACGCGATGTTCGTGCTCTGCCTGGGCGGGCTGCTCGGCATTGCGGCCACCAACGACGCCTTCAACCTGTTCGTGTTCCTCGAGATTTCCTCGCTGTCCAGCTATGTGCTGATTGCCATCGGCCGCAGGCGGCGCGCGCTCCATGCAGCCTTCCAGTACCTGATCATGGGCACCATAGGCGCCACCTTCTATGTCATCGGCGTCGGCCTGCTCTACCTGATGACGGGGACGCTCAACATGGCGGACATGGCGGAGCGCCTTGCCCAGGTCGGGGAGACGCGCCCGGTGCTGTCGGCGCTGGCCTTCATCACGGTCGGCCTGTCGCTGAAGATCGCGCTGTTTCCGCTGCATTTCTGGCTGCCCAATGCCTATGCCTCGGCACCCTCGGTGGTGTCGGCCTTCCTGGCCGGCACGGCGACCAAGGTGTCGGTCTATGTGCTGATGCGTTTCCTGTTCTCGGTGTTCGGCCCGCGGCTGTCCCTCGATGCATTGCACCTGTTCGACGTGCTGGTGGGACTGTCGATCGTGGCGACCGTCGTGGCATCGCTGGTTGCCCTGTTCCAGGACGACATCAAGCGCATGCTGGCCTATTCCAGCGTCGCCCAGGTCGGCTACATCACGCTGGGCATCGCGCTGAACAACGCCGACGGCCTGACCGCCGCGGTGGTTCACCTGTTCAACCACGGCATCACCAAGGTGGCGCTGTTCATGCTCGTTGGCGGCATCGTGCTGCGCATGGGCACGACGCGGTTCAGTGACATGGCCGGACTGGCGCAACGCATGCCCTTCACCACCTTCGGTTTCGTGGTCGCCGGCCTGAGCCTGATCGGGGTTCCGGCCTCCGCGGGATTTGTCACCAAGTGGTACCTGGTGATGGCGGCGCTGGAGCGCGCCCACTGGGGACTGGCGGCGCTGGTCGTGGTGACCTCGCTGATCTCGGCGCTGTACGTCTGGCGTTTTGTCGAAATGGCCTATCTGCGCGAGCCCGCCGGCGAGGTCCGGCGCGCCGAGGCGCCGCTGTCGCTGCTGGTTCCGGCATGGATCATGGTCCTCGCCTGCACCTACTTCGGGCTCGAGACCTCGTATTCGCTGACCGGGGCCCAGGAGGCCGCGGCCGCGCTGGTGAGGGGATTCCGTTGACTCCGCAGACGGCAATCGTGGCGGCACTTGTGCTGCCGGTGGCCGGTGCCGCGGGCATCCTGCTGGCCCGCCGCAGGCCCGATCTGCGCGAGGCGGTGACGCTGGCCTGCGCCGCCGCGCTGTTCGCCTGCGTGCTGCAGCTGCTGCCGCCGGTGCTGGCCGGCGAGCGGCCGGCGGTGACGCTGTTCCGGCTGCTGCCCGGCATCCACTTTGCGTTCCGGGTCGAGCCGCTGGGCATGCTGTTTGCGCTGGTGGCCTCGGGCCTGTGGATTGTCAATTCGCTGTATTCGATCGGTTACATGCGCGCCAACAGGGAGCATGCGCAGACGCGTTTTTACGCCTGTTTCGCGTTGGCGCTTGCCTGCACGATGGGCATCGCCTTTTCGGCCAACCTGCTGACGCTGTTCCTGTTCTACGAATTGCTGACCCTGGTCACCTATCCGCTGGTGACGCATCACCAGGACGACGAGGCGCGGCGCGGCGGACGCATCTACATGATCTACCTGCTCGGCAGTTCGATGGCGCTGCTGCTGGTGGCGATCATTTCGACCTGGCTGGGCACGGGCAGCGTCGAGTTCACGCCGGGCGGCCTGCTCGGCGGCGAATTCACCAATGGCGAGATCGGGCTGCTGCTGGCGCTGTTCGTGTTCGGCATCGGCAAGGCCGCGGTGATGCCTTTCCACCGCTGGCTGCCGGCGGCGATGGTGGCGCCGACGCCGGTGTCCGCGCTGCTGCACGCGGTGGCCGTGGTCAAGGCCGGTGTCTTCACGGTGGTCAAGGTCATCGTCTACGTCTTCGGCGTCGAGCGCATCGCCGGGCTGAGCAGCGTCGACTGGCTGCCGTTCATCGCGGGATTCACGATCATCGCGGCTTCGGTGGTGGCCCTGCGTTCCGACAACCTGAAGCGGCGCCTTGCCTATTCCACGATCAGCCAGTTGTCCTATGTCGTGCTGGCCGCGGCGATACTGGCACCGCTGTCCGTGATCGGCGCGGTGCTGCACATCGCCGCCCACGCCGCGGGCAAGATCACGCTTTTTTTCGCCGCCGGCGCGATCTACACCGCCGCCCACAAGACGCAGGTCAGCGAACTCGACGGCATCGGCCAACGCATGCCGCTGACGATGGGCGCATTCGCGATCGGCGCGATTTCGATGATCGGCCTGCCGCCGGCCGCGGGTTTCATCAGCAAGTGGTACATGCTGCAGGGCGCGGTTTCGGGGGCACACTGGAACGCGGTGGCGGTCATCGTGCTGAGCACGCTGCTCAACGCGGCCTATTTCCTGCCGATCGTTTATCGCGCATTCTTTGCTGAACCCGCCGCCGGCGAGCCCGTGCACGGCGAGGCGCCGCCGCTGATGGTGGCCGCGCTGTGCATCACCGCGGCGGCGACGCTGCTGCTGTTCTTTTTCCCGGATGTGCCGCTGGC
>JAEYXO010000006.1 GCA_023431245.1 Pseudomonadota bacterium
TACTGGCCAAGACGGCGCGCGACGCGCACATGCTCGAATTGCATGCCGCCTATCCCGGGTACGGTTTTGACCGCCACAAGGGATACGGCACGGCGCTGCACATGGCGTCCCTGCGTCGCCTGGGGCCTACGCCGGCGCACCGGCAGAGTTTTGCGCCCGTGCGGGATCTCATAAATATCAATAAAAACAAATAGTTAGTAATTTTTTGCCGCTGCCAGCAGCCGGCGCAGTGCAAGTTTCTCCTGCGCGGCACTGATCAGTTTCCGGCGTGCCGCACATTGGTGGCGCAAGATCGCCAGAAAATCCGCATCGGTCTCGACACGGCGCAGGAGTGCGGCCAGCGCGCGTGCATCCCCGACCGGGTAATACCCGCGGTAGCGGGCGCCGAGCAGGCCGATGTTGCCGGGAATGCGGGAGGCAAGCACGGGCACCCCGGCGGTCAGTGCTTCGCTGACCACGTTTGCGCCGCCTTCCATGCGGGAACTGATCAGCATCGCGCGCGCGCGCGCCAGCGTTGCCAGCGCCTGCGGGCGAGCCAGTTCGCCAAGCCAGACATAACGTGGTTCACGCTTCATCCAGCGCCTGGCGGCTGCCGCCATCGCGGGTTCGCGCGCGCCGCCGATGTGGGTGATGCGGATGCGGCTGTCCGCAGGCAGGTGGCCGAGGGCTTCGGCGCCGCGGAACGGATCCTTTTCTTCGCGCAGGTGGCCGCTGACGACAATTTCAAAGCAGGATTCGACGGGTTTCCCGCGGCGGAGGGTTTCGCATGACTGGTAGATGACGCCGGCCTTGCGGCGCAAACGCGGGGGCAGTTCGCGCAGGCCCATGTCCTGCAACACCACCAGGCGCGTTGCCAGTTCCAGCGATTCCTGCGCATTGACGTCATTGCGGATGTCACGGTACAGATCGGTTCCGGTCAGCACGACAACCAGCGGGCGGTCCGGATGACGCTCGGCGTAGCGTACGATCGAGCCATGGCTGCGGCGGGCATGCAGCGCCAGCAGGAGATCCGCGCTGCGCCCGTTCCAGACCTGCTGGACCGTGACCTGATGGCCGGACTCACGCAGCATCCGCGCCCAGCGCACGGCGGTATTGCGGTTGCCGTAACGGGAACGCACGGCGGCGGGTGTGACAAGGGCGATTTTCATCGGCGGCGGTATCCGGATACACTCCGCAAGCAATATAACAAAACAATTCCGCCTGCCGATGGCTGCCGTCGAATCCACTACTGCCTCCGAATTGAGCGCGCTGCTCGGCAATGCGCGGGCGCGCACGCTGCAACTGGTCGGCGGGCTGGATGAATCGCAGTGGTTGGGTCCGAAACTCGCCATCGTGAATCCGCCGCTTTGGGAGACGGGGCATCTCGGCTGGTTCGAGGAGCGCTGGTGCCTGCGGCGGCTTGCGGACGGTTCGCTGTCTGCAAGCTGCTTGCCGCAGGCCGATGCGCTGTACGACTCCTCGCGCGTGCCCCACGATGCGCGCTGGTCGCTGCCGTTGCCGGACATGCCTGCCACCCTGCAGTACCTGTCCGAAGTCAGGTCGGCGGTTGGCGAGCGGCTGTCGCAGGGCGCAATCGATCCCGACACAGCCTATTTCGCGAGGCTCAGTGCCATGCATGAGCAGATGCACTGCGAAGCGCTGACCTATACCCGGCAGACACTGGGCCGTCCGGCGTTGCAGCGCAGTGCTCCGTCTCCGCTGTCTGCCGGCACCTGTGACGGCGATGTGGAGATTTCCGGGGGATGTTTCGAACTGGGGGCGAGGCCGGATGACGGTTTTGTCTTTGACAACGAAAAATGGGCGCATGCCGTGGAACTCCCGCCGTTCCGAATGGCGCGTACGCCGGTGACCTGCGCGCAGTTTGTCGATTTTGTCGATGCCGGCGGATATCGCGAACCGCGCTGGTGGAGCGACGAGGGCTGGGCATGGCGGCTGAGGGAGGCTGTGCTCGCGCCGGCGTACTGGACACTGGAACGCGGCGCATGGTTCCGCCGCCGGCATGACCGGCTTGAGCCGCTGCCCGCGAATGAACCGATGGTCCACGTCAACTGGTACGAAGCCGAAGCCTGGTGCCGCTGGGCGGGCCGCCGCCTGCCGAGCGAGGCGGAGTGGGAATTCGCTGCCGCCACCGTGCCCGGTGCACCGGGTACAAAGCGTCATTATCCCTGGGGATCGGCTGCACCGTCTTGGAACACCGCGAACCTGTACGGGACTGCCAGTCGTTGCCTGCCGGTGGAGGCACTGCCCGCGGGCGACAGTGCATGGGGAATAAGACAGATGATCGGCAATGTCTGGGAGTGGACTGCAGACTGGTTCCGTCCTTATCCGGGTTTTGTGCGTGACCCCTATGCCGAATATTCCGAACCCTGGTTCGGCAGCCACAAGGTGCTGCGCGGCGGCTGTCATGCCACCAGCCCGGACCTGATCCGCAACACCTGGCGCAATTTCTACACGCCGGATCGGCGCGACGTGTTTGCCGGCTTCAGGACCTGTGCGCTGTGAAAACCATCACTTCCGCCGACAATCCGCGGTTTCGCGCATTGCTGAAGCTGGCGCAGTCCTCGCGCGAGCGGCGCGGCGCAGGCCTGTCGCTGCTGGACGGGATCCATCTGGTCGCTGCCTATGTCGACCATGTCGGATCACCAGGCGAAATCGTGCTCAGCCGCAGCGGTGCGGAGAATGCCGAGGTGGTGCAATTGCTCGGCAAGGCGAAGGTGGACAGCACGCTGCTGCTGTCCGATGCGCTGTTCCGCCAGCTGTCGTCGGTGTCCAGCCCCACGGGGATCATTGCCGTGGTGCCGACTCCGCGGGTACCCGTGCCGGACAGGCTCACAGGCTCCGGCGTCTGGCTGGAGGACATCCAGGATCCGGGCAATGTGGGCTCGATACTCAGGTCAGCCGCGGCGGCCGACATTGGCACGGTATGCCTGTCGCGGCACTCGGTGCATGCCTGGTCGCCGCGGGTGCTGCGTGCCGGAATGGGCGCCCATTTCTCGCTGCGCATCATTGAGGGCGCGGACCTGCAGGCGCTGGCGCAGTGCTACTCCGGAACGATCGTGGCGACAGCGGTTGACCAGGGAGTGCCGGTTTTCGACGCCGACCTGAGCGGCGATGTGGCGCTGCTGTTCGGCAACGAGGGTGCAGGGCTGTCGCCTGAACTGGCTGCGCTGGCGCGGCAGACCGTGCACATTCCGATGCCGGGCCGCGCCGAATCGCTGAATGTCGGCGCCGCCGCCGCAGTCTGCCTGTTCGAGCGGGTGCGGCAGCTGGGCGCTCAGTAAATCCGCCGCTCCAGCTTCGCTTCCTGCAGGATCGTGGTGGCGAGTTCCTCGACCGATTTGCTGGTGGCATCAAGATAGGGGATGCCTTCCTGGCGCATCAATGCCTCGGCTTCGCGAATTTCGAATTCACAGTTGGCCAGCGTGGCGTACTTGCTGCCCGGCCGGCGTTCGTTGCGGATCTGCTGCAGCCGGGCCGGCTTGATGGTCAGTCCGTAGAGCCTGTTGCGCAGGGATTTGATCTGCGCCGGCAACTGCATGGTGCTGAAATCCTCCGGTATCAGCGGGTAGTTCGCCGCCCGGATGCCGAACTGCATGGCCAGATAGAGGCAGGTCGGCGTTTTCCCGCAACGTGAAACCCCGACCAGGATGATGTCGGCTTCGGTCAGCTCCCGTTTCGACACGCCGTCGTCGTGGGACAAGGCGTAGTTCACCGCCTCGATCCGGTGATGGTAGTTGACGAAGTCCTCGGTGCTGTGTGAGCGGCCGATGGCATGAGAGGCCTTGACGCCCAGTTCCTTTTCCAGGGGGGCGATGAAAATCTCAAAGGAATCAAGGAACAAGGCATTGGCGGTGGCCACAATGCCGGCGATTTCGGTGTTTACCAGGGTGCTGATGACAATGGGGCGCACGCCATCGGCGGCTCCCGTGGTGTTGATCTGCCGGACGAAGCCGTGCGCCTTGTCCACGGAGTCGATGAAGGGCACGGTTACTTCCTTCAGTCGGACCCCGTCAAACTGGGTCAGCAGGCTGTGGCCCAGCATTTCGGCCGTGATGCCGGTGCGATCGGATACAAAAAAAGCCGTGCGGGAGGGATTCATGCTCGGAACCGGTGGAGGGTTTCGGTAAAATATCGCCTTTTGGCACAGCTTACAATCAAGGACACAGGCATGGGCGGCAAGGAACTGGTGGTTGAGCTCGGAGCGTTGCGGATGAGCGACGTCGGGCGGGTTGGTGGCAAGAATGCCTCCCTGGGTGAAATGATCAGCCAGCTTGCAGGCGCCGGTGTACGGGTGCCCGGCGGATTTGCGACCACATCCGATGCCTACCGCCTGTTCCTCGCACAGAACGGACTTGCCGACCGGATCTCGAAACGCCTGTCGACGCTCGATGCCGACGACGTCAACGCACTGACGGCGGCGGGCGGCGAAATCCGCGGCTGGATTCTCGCCCAGGAATTCAGTGCCGACTTCCGCAAGGCGATCGAGGCGGCCTATACCCGGCTGGTGGCCGATTCGGGCGCCGACGTGTCGTTTGCAGTCCGCTCCTCGGCCACTGCCGAAGACCTGCCGGACGCCTCTTTTGCCGGCCAGCAGGAAACCTATCTCAACGTGCACGGCCTCGACAACCTGCTCGAGGCGATCCGTCACGTGTTTGCCTCCCTCTACAACGATCGCGCGATCTCCTACCGGGTGCACAAGGGATTCACCCACGACGAAGTGGCGCTGTCGGCCGCGGTGCAGCGCATGGTGCGCAGCGACAAGGGGTCCAGCGGCGTGATGTTCACGCTCGACACCGAATCCGGTTTCGACCAGGTGGTGTTCATCACATCCGCCTACGGTCTCGGCGAGACGGTGGTACAGGGGCAGGTCAATCCGGACGAGTTTTATGTCTACAAGCGCGGACTGAAGGAAGGCAAAAGCGCCATCCTGCGCCGCGGCCTCGGCTCCAAGGCGTTGCGCATGGTGTTCACCGACAACCGCGCTGCGGGGAAATCGGTGCAGACCATCGAGGTGCCGGAAGCGGAGCGGCGTAAATTCTCGATCAGCGACGCCGAGGTCGCAGAACTGGCACGCTACGCGATGATCATCGAGGCGCATTACCAGCGTCCGATGGACATCGAGTGGGGCAAGGACGGCAACGACGGCAAGCACTACATCCTGCAGGCGCGGCCCGAGACGGTGAAGGCCAGTGAAAAGGTCGACACCCTGCGCCGCTACCGGCTGAAGGAGCGCTCGGAGGTGCTGGCCACCGGCCGCGCCATCGGCCAGCGCATCGGCAGCGGGCCGGTGCGGCTGATCAAGAGCGCCGCGGAGATGGATCGCGTCAAGCCCGGCGACGTGCTGGTGACCGACATGACCGATCCGGACTGGGAGCCGGTGATGAAACGGGCTGCGGCCATCGTCACCAACCGCGGCGGCCGCACCTGTCATGCGGCGATCATCGCGCGCGAGCTCGGCATCCCGGCGGTGGTCGGCTGCGGCGACGCCACCCAGGTGCTGAAGGACGGCAAGCCGGTCACCGTATCC
>JAEYXO010000265.1 GCA_023431245.1 Pseudomonadota bacterium
CGTGGCTGCGGAACAGCCTTCCGGCCTCCGTGATCTGGATCGAGCGGCCGACCCGGTCAAACAGCGGCGTGCCGATTTCCTGTTCCAACTGCTTGATCTGGTGGGACAGGGTCGGCTGGGTCACCCGCAGGGCCAGGGCAGCCTGGGTGAAGCTCGAGGTTTCCGCGATTTTCAGGAAATAGTGCAGATGGCGCAGTTCCATGGCGTTCTGCCTCTATTTATAGATGACGTCGATGATTTTAATAAATAAAAAGCATTTGTTCTATGGGCGGACCCTGATTAAAGTGCCCTCACCGATGCCCGCGGCGGCGCAGACCGCCCGGCCCGGATCTTGAGCTGGCCCGCAGTCAACAAGTTCTGGCACGGCAAAAGGAGGAGCCCATGCAACAGCCTTCGCTGGTCGTTTCATTGTGGCGCTGCCTGGCGGTCACGGCAGCGGTGTTCGGGGTGACGGGGGCGGCCCAGGCCGCCGAATGGAGTCCCGGCGACCGGGTCGTGCTGGCGACCCATGCCGGGCCCGGTTCCGGCATCGACATGTTCCTGCGCCAGGTGCAGAACGCCTGGGAGAAGAACAAGATCGTGCAGGCGCGGGTGACCGTCGAGAACATGCCCGGCGCCGGCGGTGACCGCGCGCGCCGCCATGTCGCGGTGCAGAGCCGCGGCAATCCCAATGTGCTGATCGGTTTCACGCCGCAGATGATCGTCGGGCCGCTGAACGCGAAGTCCGAGGTCACCGTCAAGAGCTTCACGCCGGTGGCGATCACGGTGGTCGAGCCGATGGTGCTCTACATCCACGCCGGGCTGCCGTGGAAAAACATGAAGGACCTGATCGCCGGGGCAAAACAGAAGCCCCGCGCCGTGCTCCAGGGCGGCGGTGGTTTCGGCGCGCCGCCGTCGAT
This sequence comes from Pseudomonadota bacterium, assembly GCA_023431245.1. GTDB lineage: Bacteria > Pseudomonadota > Gammaproteobacteria > Burkholderiales > SG8-41. Next base: position 900 of record JAEYXO010000265.1, read on the forward strand.
CGCCGGTCGCGACCTGGCGCGGGAGGCCGGCATCGAAATCTCGTACACGCCCTTCCGCTCCAGTGCAGAGGCGGTGGTGGCGCTGCTGGGCGGGCATGTGCATTTCGTGCTCGAGCAGCCTTCGGAGACCGACCAGCACGTCAAGTCCGGCCGGCTGCGGCCGCTGGCGAGCCTGTATCCCTCCGAGCTCTATCCCGGACTGCCGACCTTCGCGTCCCTCGGCTACAAGTTCCGCGTGCTGAAGCAGTTCCGCGGCCTGATGGCGCCGCCCGGCATTCCCCCGGAGGCGGTGGCCTACTACGTCTCGGCGATGGAGCGCACCCGGCAGACGCCGGAGTGGAAGAACTACATCAGGCAGAACGAACTGGTCGAGGAATGGATCACCGGCGCCGAGCTCGCCGCCTTCATCGACAGCGAGGAAAAGCTCTACGCCAAGGTTCTTGCCGAGATTGCAAACAAGAAATGAAGCGCATCCCAGCCATTCCGACCGGAGGTCGCCGTGCCGTTTTTCCGACTTGACGAGATGAAGCGTCACCACCTCAACCCGCACCTCTCCAGCGGCGAGGGGCCGGTGATCGAGGGGCAGTACATGTATTTCCGCATCAACATCAAGCGTGCCGGCACCGGCTCGGAAATGCATTACCACCCCAACGAGCTGATGGCCTTCCCGATCACCGGCAAGATCAACTGCGTGGTCGGCAAGGATCGCCAGATCGTGCCGCCCGGCACCTTCGTGCACGTGCCGTCCTGCGCGCGCCACAGTTTCCGCGCGACCGAGGACGGGGAGGTGCAGTACCTCTACATCAAGGACCGCACCTGGACGCTGATCGGCTCGGCGGCCGACGAATCGCTGCCCGACGAGGCGCCGTCGGCGACCCAGGTGGCGAAAGCCCTGAAGGCGGGCAAGTGGCCGGGCAAGGAGAAGGAGCCGCAGAAATCGCAGGCGATCATCGAGGGCCTCGGCCGCTGCTTCTATCCGATGCTCGAGTCGCTGGATGCGCCGCCGGCCTCGACGCACTGCGAACAGTGGGTGGAGGGCACGAACCTGGCTTTCGGGCTGATCGAGTCGCCGCCCGGCCACGAGCGCGCCAGCGAGGCCTCGGCGCATGAAGTGTTCATCTACGTGATCCAGGGCGCGCTGGACGCGGAAGTCGACGGCGAGAAGAAGCGTGCCGTGCCGGGCGACCTCATCCATGCGCCGAAAAACAGGCCCTGCCGCTGGCAGGTCGCCGGAAAAGGCAATGCGCGTTACGCGATAGTGGGTTCCACGGCGAAGCTGGAAGCCGAAATTGAAAGCAACGGCGCCGCGGACAACTGGCGCGGCTGAACAACCGGGAAAAACGGAAGGAAAGAAACATGAGCACGGCAACACAGGAAAAAATCCTCAAGCGTTTTGTCTACAACCTCGCCGCGCTGGACAAGGTGCCGGAAGGCCCGACCAGCTGCAGCGTGGCGCCGAGCCGCCTGCTCTCCGGCGAGACGCTGGAGACCGGCAAGTCCACGACCCGCGGGCCGGTGCTCTCGGGCAGCCATGTGCACGTGGCCTGGGTGGTCAAGCCGCGCGGCACCGGCTCCAAGCTGCCCACCCACCCCAACGAACAGTTCAACTACGTGCTGAAGGGCACGTTGATCGCCGACATCGACGGCCAGGTGCTGCGCGTGCCGGCCGGCCATGTCATCCACATCCCGGCGGGCATGCCGCATTCGCATGTGTCCAGCCCGGAGGAGGACGTGCATTTCATCGCCGCCAAGGACACCCGCCACGGCATCGTCGGGCCGCCGGTCGACGGCAAGCTCAACGGCCCGCGCGCGCTGCCCGGTTTCGGCGGCAAGACCGGCAATGTGTGGCCGGTCGGACCCGACGGCGAACTCGTTGCGCAGAGCCCGCGGGTGTCGAAGGAGAAGGTGCGTTACGTCTACAAATGGGATGAACTCGACAAGGTGCCCGAGGGCCCCTGCAGCGCCAAGGTCCTGCCCGCGGGGCGGGTGTCGGGCAAGTCCTCGTCCTTCGGCGCCGCGCTGGTCGGCGAGAAGATCCAGGTCGGCCTGATCCGCAAGGGGCGCGGTTCCGGCTCCAAGCTGCACACCCATCCCAACGAGCAGTTCAACATGGTGCTGGAAGGCGCGCTGGTCGCCGACATCGACGGCCAGGAAGGCGTGATGGTGCCGCGCCACCACGCGATCCACATGCCCGCCGGCGTCGTGCATTCCTGCGTCGCTTCCGCCGAAGGGGATGTGCTGTTTTTCGTGGCGAAGGACACCCGCCACGGCCTTGCGGGCCCGCCGATCGACGGCATCGAGGACGGTCCGCGTTTCCTGCCGGGCTTCGGTCCGAAGAAGTAAGCGTGTCCGCAGCAGCGTAACCCAGGCAGCTTGCGGCAGGACGGAATCGGGCGCATCGTCCCCGGTCCCGGACCAGCCGCCACCGCGACAGGAGGAGCACGAGATGTCAGCGATCACCCAGGAAAAACCGCCGGTGCGCCATGTCTACCGTTTTGCCGAACTCGATCGCGTGCCGGAAGGGCCCTGCAGCGCGCAGGTGTCGCCGCGCCGGCTGCTGTCGGGCGAAACCCTCGCGACCGGCAAGTCGACCTCGGTCGGCGCCGTGGTCAAAGGCGAGCGCGTGCAGGTCGCGCTGGTGCACAAACCGCGCGGCACCGGTTCCAAGATCCACACCCATCCCAACGAGCAGTTCAACTACGTGATCCAGGGCACCCTGATCGCGGACATGGACGGCCAGGTGTTCCGGGTGCCGAAGGGGCATGTCGTGCACATTCCCGCCGGCATGCCGCACAGCCATGTGTCGAGCGCCGACGAGGACGTGATTTTCTACGCCGTGAAGGACACCCGCCACGGCATCGTCGGACCGCCGGTCGACGGCGTCTACAACGGCCCGCGGCACCTGCCCGGTTTCGGGCCCGGCGACAATGAATGGAAACCGGGCCCCGACGGCCTGCCCGAGCCGCAGACCAAAAACGTTTCGGGGAAAAAGATCCAGTACGTCTACGACATCGAGCACCTCGATGCAGTGCCCGAGGGGCCGACCAGCGCGCAGGTGATCCCGCGCAACTTCATCTCCGGGAAATCCTCCTCCTTCGGCGCCGCGCTGCGCGGCGAGAAGGTGCAGGTGGGGCATATCCACAAGGGCGTGGGCAGCGGCACCAAGCTGCACACCCATCCCAACGAGCAGTTCAGCTTCGTGCTGAGCGGCACCATGCTCTATGAAATCGACGGCCATGCCGTCGAGGCGCCGCCGAACTCGGTGACGCACCTGCCGCCGGGCGTGCGCCACAGCGCGATCGCTTCGGCGGCCGGCGACGTGCTGACCTTCGTCGCCAAGGACACCAGCCACGGCATGAGCGGTCCGCCGGTGGATGGCATCGAGGACGGGCCGGTCTACCTGCCCGGTTTCGGCAACAGGAAGTGACCACAAATCAACTGCGGCGCAACAGCCGCATGGAGGAGACCCACATGAAAACCAGGACATCTGCAGCTGCAATCACCGCCGGCGCGCTGGCGCTGGCCTTCGCGGGCACCGTGTCCGCGCAATGGGCGCCGACGGAACGCGTGACCATGGTCACCCATTCCGCGCCGGGCACCGGCAACGAGCTGATGCTGCGCGAGATCGCCGACATCATGAACAAGAACAAGATCGTGCCGCGCCAGGTCGGCGTCGAGTCAGTGACCGGCTCGCAGGGCGAGAAGGCGCGCCGCTACGTGACCTTCCAGAACAAGGGCAACCCGCACATGCTGGCGAGTTACACGCCGCAGAGCCTGAACCTGCCGCTGCTGATCAATTCCGACACCGGCTGGCGCAGCTTCACGCCGATCGCGCTGATGGCGGTCGATCCGATGCTGCTGGTGGTCAATGCCGAAAGTCCCTGGCGCTCGGTGCGTGACCTGATCGACGCCGCGAAGCAGAAGCCGAAGCAGATCCTGCAGGGTGGCGGCTCCTACGGTAGCAGCGCCTCGATGTCGGGCAAGATCCTCGAGGACTTCGGCGGCGTGCAGTTTTCCTACACCCCCTTCCGCGGCGCCGGCGAGGCGATTCCGCAGCTGCTCGGCAAACACGTGCACTTCATGATGGAGAACCCCGCGGAGATGGCGCAGCACGTGAAGGCCGGCAAGCTGCGCGCGCTGGCCGCGACCGAGAACCTCGAACTG
>JAEYXO010000288.1 GCA_023431245.1 Pseudomonadota bacterium
CATGCGCTGTCGCCCGACGAGGCGCGGCAGCTGGTGGAGCTGGATGCCAGCGACCCCCTGGCCGTGCGCGACCGCGCGATCCTCGAGCTGTTCTATTCCTCGGGTCTGCGCCTGTCCGAGCTGACCGGCCTCGCGCCGGAGGATATCGATTTCAAGGAGGCCACGGTGCGGGTCACCGGCAAGGGCAACAAGACGCGCATCGTGCCGGTGGGCAGCCATGCCGTGCAGGCGCTGCAGGCCTGGCTTGCGCAGCGCGCGGCGATGCCGCAGGCCGACGCGCAGGCCCTGTTCGTCAATCCGAAAGGCCGGCGCCTCGATCCGCGCACGGTGCAGTCCTGCGTGCGCGCCCGCGCCCAGCAGCAGGGCATCGCCGCCCGCGTCCATCCGCACATGCTGCGCCATTCCTTCGCCTCGCATGTGCTGCAGTCGAGCAGCGACCTGCGCGCGGTGCAGGAAATGCTGGGCCACGCCAGCATTTCGACGACGCAGGTCTATACCCAACTCGACTTCCAGCATCTCGCCAAGATTTACGACGCAGCGCATCCGCGGGCGAAGAAAAAGTAGCGCGCATTGCGTAGGGTGGGCAAAGCGTAGCGTGCCCACGCGGTTACTTACCGAATGAATGTTCCCCATGCATAAACTGATCCTCAAACCCGGCCGCGAGAAATCGCTGAAACGCCGGCACCCCTGGGTGTTTTCCGGCGCCATCGCCAAAGTCGAAGGCAAGCCCCAGCTCGGCGACAGCGTCGAAGTGTTTTCGGCTGACGGCGCCTTCCTCGCGGTCGCCGCATACAGCCCCGAATCGCAGATCCGCGCCCGCGTCTGGTCCTGGACTGCGGGCGATATCGACGCCGCGTTTGTCGCGCAGTGCATCGCGCGCGCGGCGGCGGCGCGCAGTGCGTCTGTCGATGACAGCCTGCGCCTCGTGCACGGCGAATCCGACGGCCTGCCCGGCGTCGTTGCCGACCGCTACGGCGACACCGTGGTCGTGCAGCTGCTCAGCGCCGGCGCCGAACGCTGGCGCGGCGCGATCGCCGATGCGCTGGCGGCGCTGCCCGGCGTTGTACGCGTGATCGAGCGCTCGGATGCCGACGTGCGCGAACTCGAAGGCCTGCCGCCGCAGTCCGGCCTGCTGCGCGGCGAGGCCGCGACAGCGCCACTGATCGTGCGCGAACACGGCCTCGAATTCGCGGTCGATGCCGAACAGGGCCACAAGACCGGCTTCTACCTCGACCAGCGCGACAACCGCCTGCTGCTGCGCGGGCTGGCTAAGGATAAAACGGTGCTCGACTGTTTCTGCTACTGCGGCGGTTTCGTGCTGAACGCGCTGGCCGGCGGCGCGAAGTCAGTCACCGCGATCGACAGCTCCGGACCGGCGCTGGCCGCGGCGCAGGTCAATGCCGGACGCAACAGGCTGCCGGGTGACGGGCAAACAGCGGAATGGCTGGAAGCCGATGTGTTCAAGACCCTGCGCAGCTTCCGCGATGGCGGCCGCAAGTTCGACATCATCGTGCTCGACCCGCCGAAACTCGCGCCGACCGCCGCCCATGCCGAAAAGGCCGCGCGCGCCTACAAGGACATCAACCTGCTCGGCTTCAAGCTACTCAATCCCGGCGGCCGGCTGATGAGCTATTCCTGCTCGGGCGGCGTCAGCCCCGACCTGTTCCAGAAAATCGTCGCCGGCGCGGCACTGGATGCCGGGGTCGATGCGCGCATCGAGCGCTGGCTGCATGCGTCAGCGGATCATCCGGTGGCGCTGAATTTTCCGGAGGGGGAGTATCTGAAGGGCTTGGTGTTGCGGGTTGGGGTTTAGCGTAGAGCTGATCGGCGCTGCGCGGCTTTATCGCTGATCGTCCAGATACCGAACGGAACGGAGTTGTCCGCCAGGTTAGGTTTTATGCTTAACCGATCCACGATAATTTGTTCCGGACGCAGCCTCGAACTTGGCTATGTATTCGTATAGCGTATTTACCAAAGGTTTGTCCCCAAACGCTTTGGCAACGACAGTAAGTGCACTTAAACCGCGGTAATAATAGTTCCAAGCATCATCAATGTGTTCCCTCATTAGAGGGGTACCGAGCATCCCCGATAAATGGAAACGCGGCGGGTCGCCGCTACACATGTCCATGATTTGGGGAGACGATGCGTGAACATAGCCGGAATAAACACTGCTGATGGTTTCGCCAACATCGTCCAGTCTGGACGGGTTCGGATCTTTAGAAAGAACTCGATTTATGTAGGCGCGAATCTTCTTTCTCGGCACCATGTTGGGCTTCTGATGCCGCGCCAATGTATTGTTGGAATCGGGAAATACTTCCGCATAGAAGGCCTTGAGGTATTGCTTGTGACGATCTGTCAACCTGTCATTTGTAAGCGCCGCGGCCAAGAAGAATATGTCTTCGTGGATTTCATCGAGGATTCGGTGAAGTAAGGCTTGTTCTTGTAGCAATCCGTGAGCGAGCAAGACGTCTACAGCATGAAGTCCGCTAATGGATCGAGCGAGTTTTTGCAGCAGTGCCTGTTCAATCATTTCCTCCTTGTACCGGAGGACAAAGCTATCTTTCCATTTCTTCGGCTGCGGTGGAGGCACTTGCTCTTCCAATCGGCGGAAAGCGTTCTGCATTACTGTCAGCGCCTGATGAAAGAGCTTACGCATCTGGTGTGAAGCCTAACGCCTTAAATCAGCGGCACGATAGCGTCCGCTCTGAATTGACGGGTTAGATGGCATTCTTATCTCTCTTTGACTTGTATCGAATAGCAAGAACCGCAAAAGCAATTCCACCTACAACTGCCACAAGAGCGCCAACCATTGCGTAGTAAGGTTGGCGACATCTCGGAATCTCATGAAAGAAGGCATAAGTGCAGTCGCAGGCCTGACATGCAAGGCTTGCCGATGAGAAAAGCCAAAGTACGCACGATACCGCCGCAAGCGCCAAAGTAACCGCTAAGGCAACGTATAGGGCGCGCATGGTCATGTGCTAAATGCCGTCCAACTTTAATTTATGGCGACAGTTTTGTTGGATAACTTGCCGCACTTTTTCCCTGACTTCCCAGCAGACTCATGGAGAAAAGTAATTATTATCATGGTCGTGGAATTCATCTGTAAGTCTGCATACAGTATTGAATTCGCAGCAAAATCGGCGCGTGTCAGTTTACACGCAGAGTCAATTTTCAGACTTGGCTGGCGGCACATTATCAATCCCCCCCTCATGCCAGGGATGACACTTCCCCAGCCGCCGGATCGTCAGCCAGGTCCCCTTTATTGCCCCGTGCGTGTCGATCGCCTCCCGCGCATAGGCCGAGCAGGTCGGATAAAACCGGCACTGCGTACCGAAGAAGGGCGACAGCAGCAGGCGGTAGGCGTCGATCAGCAGGATCAGCAGTTTTTTCATCGGATCATTCCAGTATAGCGCGGCAGTTTGTGACGGCCAGGGCATGTACCGGATAATGCCCGTCCCTTGAGTGACTTCCTCCGCATGGCCGACCGTCTACATCTGTCTTGGCGTACGCTGGCCATCTTTCTGCTGGCGAGTGTGGCCGCGCATACCCTGCTGCTGGTTCTTTTGCCGGGATGGCGGGTGACGCTGCCTGAGCCTGGACCGGAGATCCCGATGCTGGATGTGGTGATGGTGGCAGCGTCGCCGCCGGCTGTCGCGTCACCCCCAAAGGCTGCCGCGCCGGTGCCTCGTGAGGCATTGCCGCCTGTGCCGCGCAAGGCGGCGCCGGCCATGGCACAAGAATCCGCGCCGTCGCCGACGGCCCTTGCGCGGGAGCCCGCGGACGCGGCGGTGCCGGTGGCAGCCGGTGCATCGACTCCCGCGACGGTGTCTTCATCGGTGGAGCCTGCACCATCTGCCGCGACACTGCCTTCCACGCCGGCGGTGCCGCCGTCTGCGAAGGCGCCGCCGCCCGTGATTACGCCGCCTGCTTTCAATGCGGCTTACCTGCGCAATCCACCGCCGACGTATCCGGCGATTGCACGGCGCAGCGGCGAGGAGGGCACGGTGATGCTGCGCGTGCTGGTCGGCCGCGACGGCGCGCCGCTGAAGGTCGAGGTTGATCAGTCAAGCCGTTCGCGCCTGCGCGATCATGCGGCGCAGGACGCGGTGAAAGGCTGGCGTTTTGTGCCGGCGCGCCGCGGCGCGGAAACCATTGAAGCCTGGGTGCGGGTGCCGGTATCGTTCCGCCTGGAATCCTGATCCGCGGCCGGCTTGAAACCGCGGCGGCCGCCCTCATATCCCAAGGGCAGGCCATCGCAGTTCCCGCTGCATTCCTCAATTAATCAAGAGCTTGTTCCCCATGGCAGAGACTGTTTATCACGGCACGACCATACTGTCCGTCCGACGCGGCAATCGCGTGGCGCTCGGCGGCGACGGCCAGGTGACGCTGGGCAACATCGTGG
>JAEYXO010000370.1 GCA_023431245.1 Pseudomonadota bacterium
AGCTTGTGCGCGGCGTCGACGCCCTCGATGTCGAAGGTCGGATCGGCCTCCGCATAACCCATGCGCTGCGCTTCCTTCAGCACGTCGGCAAAGGCGGCGCCCCTGTCCCGCATCTCGGACAGGATGAAATTGCTGGTGCCGTTGATGATGCCGGCGATCCACTCGATGCGGTTGGCGGTGAGCCCCTCGCGCAGCGACTTGATGATCGGAATGCCGCCGCCGACCGCCGCCTCGAAGCACACCGTGACATCCTTTGCCCGTGCCGCCGCGAAGATTTCGTTGCCGTGCAGCGCCAGCAACGCCTTGTTGGCGGTGACCACATGCTTGCCGGCGGCAATCGCCTTGAGGACCATCTCCCTGGCCACGCCGTAGCCGCCGATCAGTTCGACCACGGTGTCGATGTCCGGGTCGTTGACCACGTCGAGCGCATCGCCGGTCACGCGCGCGGCGTCACCGACTATCGATTTCGCGCGCGCGACGTCCTTGTCGGCGACCGCGGTCATGCGGATTTCGCAGCCCGCCCGCCTGGAGATCTCCTCGCTGTTGCGCTGGAGCACGCGGAAAGTGCCGCCGCCGACGGTGCCTATGCCCAGCAGCCCCACATTGATCGGTTTCATTGATTCGCTGTCGTCCTGTTGTCTGCGTGGTTGCGGCGGCCGCCTATTTCAGCAGGCCGTCCTTGCGGAACATTTCCTTGATGGTGCGGATCGCCTGGCGTGTCCTGGCCTCGTTCTCGATCAGCGCAAAACGCACATGGCTGTCGCCGTAGTGGCCGAAGCCGGTGCCCGGCGCCACGGCGACCTTGCCTTCCAGCAGCAGCTTTTTCGAGAATTCGAGGGAACCCATCGCCTTGTACGGTTCGGGTATCGGCGCCCAGATGTACATCGTCGCCTGCGGCTTGTCGACCTGCCAGCCCATCGCGTTGAGGCCCGACCACAACACGTCGCGCCTCCCCTGGTAGACGAGGCGCACGTTCTCGACGCAGTCCTGCGGCCCCTCCAGCGCGATGATCGAGGCCACCTGGATCGGGGTGAAGGTGCCGTAGTCGTGGTAACTCTTCATCCGCGCCAGCGCGTTGACCAGGTCGCGGTTGCCGACCATGAAACCGACCCGCCAGCCGGCCATGTTGTAGCTTTTCGACATCGTGAAGAACTCCACCGCGATGTCGCGCGCGCCGGGCACCTGCAGGATCGACGGCGCCTTGTAGCCGTCGAACACGATATCGGCATAGGCCAGGTCATGGACCACGTAGATGTCATGCTCGCGGGCGATCGCGATCAGGCGCTCGAAAAACGCGAGATCCACGCACTGCGTCGTCGGATTGCTCGGAAAATTGACGATCAGCATCTTCGGTTTCGGGTAGGTGTCCCGGATCGACTGCTCCAGGGCCTCGAAGAAATCGACGCCGGCGTGCATCGGCACGTGGCGGATGTCCGCGCCGGCAATCACCGGACCGTAGATGTGGATCGGATAGCTCGGATTGGGCACCAGCACGATGTCGCCCCGCTCCAGCGTCGCCAGCGCGAGATGCGCGATGCCCTCCTTCGAGCCGATGGTGACGATGGCCTCGGAATCGGGATCGAGCTCGACGCCGTAACGCGTCTTGTACCAGTTGCAGATGGCCTTGCGCAGCCGGGTGATGCCTTTCGATACCGAGTAACCGTGGGTGTCCGGGCGCTGCACCGTTTCGACCAGCTTGTCGACGATATGCCGCGGCGTCGGCTGGTCCGGATTGCCCATGCTGAAATCGATGATGTCTTCGCCACGCCGGCGCGCGGCGAGTTTCAGCTCGCCGGTGACGTTGAACACGTACGGCGGCAGGCGTTTGATGCGCGGAAAATCTTCCATTTGATTCCAAGAATCCCAGAATGACGCGTGCAGGGGCCCGGATTGGCCAGCCGCGGCATTGCGGCACCGGGGCGTCCTGCAAATCGGTGCCCGGCGGGCAGAAAACGTATAATTGTAGCCAAGCAGATTATGCACGGCAAATCATGGGCTTATGAAACTGCATCTGGCAAACGCCCGGAACGGCCATTCCTTCACCGCTTACGGCCCCGGTTACCTCGCAGTCAACGGCATCCGGTATGAGCATTCCCTGCTGGTCTCCCCGGACACCCCTCCGGAGGAATGGCCGGTTACGGCCTTTGCCGCGCTGTCGGCCGCGCATGCCGCGGCGCTGCTGGCGCACAAGCCGGAGATCATCGTTTTCGGGACCGGGCCGCGGCAGCTGCCGCCGGAACAGGAACTGCTGCGTGCCCTCGCCGGCTCGGGCACCGGTTTTGAGGTGATGGCCACGCCCGCCGGCTGCCGCACCTTCAACATACTCGCCGCCGAAGGCCGCCGCGTGCTGGGCGCTATGCTCCTGCCCTGACCGGCTCCGGCGGTACATCAGCCGCCGCAGGCGCGGACTGCGCCGGCAGCGTGAAGAAGAACGTCGCCCCCGCTCCCGGTTGCGCCTCCGCCCAGACATTGCCGCCATGGCGGCGGATGACCCGCTGCACCAGGGCGAGCCCGATTCCGGTGCCCTGGAACTCCGAATCGCTGTGCAGGCGCTGGAACGCGCCGAACAGCTTGTTGGCGTAAGTCATGTCGAAACCCACGCCGTTGTCGCGCACGAAATAGGTCTTGCCCGCGGAGTCCACCGTGCACCCGACCTCGATGGCCGCGTCAGGACGGAGCCCGGTGAACTTCCAGGCATTGCGCAGCAGGTTGTCGAGCGCGATGCGCAGCAGCCCGCTGTCTGCGGCAACAACCATGCCTGTCGCCACATCCACTTTCACCCGGCGCCCGGGATCCGCAAGCGCCAGTTCCCTCGCGATGTCCAGCGCCATGGCGCTGAGGTCGCAATCGCCGATCTGCAGGTCGCGGCGCGTCACACGCGCGAGTTCCAGCAGGTCGTCGATCAGCTTGGCCATGCGCTGGCTGCCGGCGCGGACACGCTCCAGATAACCGCGGCCCGTCTCGTCAAGCCGGGCCGCATATTCGTCGAGCAGGATCTGGCTGAAGCCGTCTATCGTCCGCAGCGGCGCGCGCAGGTCATGCGACACCGAATAGGAGAATGACTCCAGTTCACGATTGGCCGCGGCAAGCGCGCGCGTGCGCTGCTCGACGCGCTGTTCCAGTTCCGCATTGAGCTGGTGCACTTCGGCCTCGGCATGCCTGAAATCGGTGAGGTCATAACCCATCAGGTGGACACCAACGACGGCGCCATCCTCCCTCCGGTGCGGAATCAGGGTCATGCGCACCACCCGCCTGCCGGCCAGCGTGTCCAGCGTGATTTCATCGGTGACATCGTCGCCGCGCAGCGCCTTCTCCAGCAGGGGATGCAGCGGCGCACCGTAGCGCGGGTCGCCGTCCTGCGCCGTGCCGAACCACCGGTCGAACGCGATGTTGGAATACTGCAGCTGCCGGGCATCATCAAAAAAGGCGATCACGGCCGGCACATTGTCGGCGATGGCCCTCAGGCGCGCCTCGTTGTCCCGCAGCAGCCGCTCCATGCGCATCTGGTCGGTCATGTCGCGCACCAGCACCAGCCTGACCCTGCGGCCGGAGAGTGTCGTCGGATAGGAATAGATTTCGACGTCGAAGGTCCTGCCGCCCTTGCCGACATGCTTTTTCTGCAGATGTTCGACGATTCCGGCCGGGCGGTTCAGGGCGCCGGGGTCACGCTCCCGGTTTTCCGGGGTCTGTATGTCGACCAGGGTCATCGCCAGCATTTCGTCGCGCGAATAGCCGTACAGTGCCAGGCAGGCATCGTTGACCTCGAGGAACTCCAGGCTGTCCTCGTCGCGCAGGTACATCGGCAGCGGGGTCAGTGCAAAAAGCTGCCGGTAACGCGCCTCGCTTTCGAGCACCCGGGCCTCGCTCGCCACCTGCTCCGAAATGTCCTCGATGACCGAAATCAGGTAACCGGTCTTTTCCCGCCCGCCGCTGTCTGCCAGCCGGGAAACCGACAGATTCACCCAGATCGGCGTGCCGTCCCTGCGCCGGTAGCGTTTGCGGCGGGAATAGCTGGTGACCGCACCGCTCATCAGCTGCCGGTTCATCTGCACAGTGCTGTCCAGATCCTCCTCGACGGTGAGGTCGGTGGTGGTTTTCTGCAGCAGCTCGCTCTCCGTGTAGCCGAGGATCTCGCAAAGCTTCCGGTTCACGCGCAGGAAACGCGGCCTTTCGGTCAGTTCCCGGATCGCGATGCCGACCGAGGCCTGTTCGAATATCGCGCGGAACCGTGTTTCGCTCTCCTGCAGCGCGGCCTGCGCCATGCGGCGGTCGGTGACATCCAGCGCGACCACCAGGCGTGCCGGTTTGCCGGCAAACTCGAACGGCTGCGCGGTGATCTCGACGAGCAGCATCCGGCCGTCCCGGGTCAGGTGGCGCCGCTCGAAATGCGCGGTCGCCGCCGGATCGCGGTTGAACAGCTCGCGGCCCACCCGCTCGCGGTCCTCGACGACCTGGAGGTCGACCGCGCTCATCTGCAGCAGCTGCTCCCGGGAATAGCCGTATTTGGCCACCATCGCATCATTGACGGCGAGGAACCGGGGCGTGGCGGTTTCAGCCACCCACATCGGCAGCGGCGCCGATTCGAATATCAGGCGGTAACGCCGCTCGCTCTCCTCGAGGGCGGCCACCATTTTCATGCGCTCCGTGACGTCCTGCGCGGTCGCCAGCACACCGGCAAATCCGCCGGCCTCATCGCTCAGCGGCGTATTGCTCCAGTCGCAGATGATCCGCGTGCCGTCCTTGCGGATGTTTTCATTGGTTCCGGAAACCGCCAGGTCGCCGGCCTGCACCCGGGCGCGCCGCGCCCAGACCCGCGATCGCAGCTGCTCCGGCACGATCAGTTCCGCGATATCGCGGCCCCGCAACTCCTGCAGCGAATAACCGAACACCTTCTCCGCCACGGGATTGCAGTAGACGAGACGGAAGTTCTGGTCCTGCAGAAAACAGGCCACCGGCATGTGCTGCAGCTGCAGTTCGAGCCGCCCCAGCAGGTGCTGGAGCTCGCGCTGCAGGTGG
>JAEYXO010000373.1 GCA_023431245.1 Pseudomonadota bacterium
GCTTCGGCCTGCCAGTGGCGCTGCTCTTCGTTGAGCGAAAAATCCATGATGAGCCTTTATAAATTTATCAATTAAATCAAATGCTTATGAAGTCATCGGGGATAACCGGCAACGGCCTCCGCCACCCTCAACGGCGCCGCGAGATCGTTGTCGACCGAGTGCTGCAGCACCAGCGTGTCGTGCACGTATTTCTGCAGCGGCATGTCGCGCATGACGCCCATCGCGCCGAAACACTCGGCCGATTCCAGCGTCGCCCGGTGCAGCGCCTGCGCGGTGAAGCTGCGCGCGACCACATGCCAGGGCAGGTCGCTGACATGGCGCTCGCCGACGGCATCCGGATGATCCGTGATCCACGCCGCCTTCAGCACCAGCGCGCGCGCGGCTTCGAGCTGGATCGCGACATCGGCGAGTTTGAGGCCGATGGACTGGTGTTCGATGATGTGGCGTCCGCCCTGCCAGCGCATTTTCGCGTAGTCCACCGCCGCTTCGTAGGCCGCGCGGGCCACGCCGACATTGGCTGCCGCGGTCTGCAGCATGCGCTGCGCCGCCAGCCCTGACAGCAGGCGGTGTGCGGCATCCGCGGCGATCACGTCGTCCGCGCCGACCCTGCAGTCATTGAGCGTCACCGAGGCCACCGAACCGTGCTGCCAGCGCGCGCGTTCACCGCCATCGCCGAAGGACGGCAATGCCTCGTCCACTGCCAGCCCCCGGGCGTCCCGCCCGAGCAGCACGGTCACCGTGCCCGGCTCGCCGTCGATTTTCGCCTGCACGATGAACAGGCCGGCCACCGGCGCATTGGCGACAAAGGGCGCCAGCCCGTTGATGATCCAGCCCTTGCCATCGCGGGTGGCGACGACATCCGGCTCGCCGATGACCCCGGCATCCTCCGGCGCCTCCTGATGGTAACTCCAGGCCAGGCCGGCGGTTTCGTCACGGGCGATCAGTGCGAGGTGAAAACGGTCATCACCCTCGAATTTCGGCATCCAGCGCGCGCGCTGCGCGTCGTTCATCGCGCCATGCACGGCCTGCGCCAGCAGCGCGGTCTCGCCCAGCACCATCGCGAGGTCGATGTCGCCGGCGGCGATTTCCTCGAGCAGCACGCAACGGGTCAGCAGATCGGCGCCGGCGCCGCCCGCCTCCTCCGGCAGCGCCAGGCCGCGCAGGCCCATCTGCGAGAGCTGGTCGAGGAAGCCGGTCATCAACGGCTTCTCGAAGGGTTCAAGCCGTTTCGGGTCGATCGCGGCGGGTTTAATTTCGCGGTCGACGAAATCGCGGATGGCGTCGCGGAACTCGAGCTGCTCCGCGGTCAGTCTGAAATCATGCATACGGATTTTCCTGTCTGTGCTGTTGATCCCGGGTGTGCTGCGGTCAACTGCGGATCAATGCGGGCGGCGCGCGCCATCATCTCCTCCAACAGGCGGGCAAGGCATGTTTTTTATTGTTCCTGCGCGCTCAGGGATAATGCACAAATCGCCGCCAAGCGGCAACCGCAGGCGGACGGCACGCCACGATACGGACGCCCGTCCTGCCTGCCATGGCCCCGCGAACGCAGGGCCGGGAACGAGGGGCGGCTAGATCAAGCCGCGCGCAATGCCGCCATCCACCAGTATCGACTGGCAGGTGACATAACTGGTCTTGTGCGAGGCCAGGAACACCACCATCGGCGCGATTTCCTCCGGCCGGCCGAAGCGGCCCATCGGAATTTCATGCGTGAACTCCGCGGCGATCTGCTCTGCCGGCACGCCGCGTTCCTTCACCAGTCCGTCGATGCGCTTGGTCCACAGACCGGTCATCGTGCGGCCGGGCGACACCGAATTGACGCGGATGTTGAAGGGCAGGAATTCGACGCCCAGCGTCTTCACCATCGCGATCAGGCCGGCCTTGTGCACATTGGACACCAGCTGGTGCGGATAGGGCATCCGCGGCCCCGCCGCGCCGAGGATGACGATGCGGCCGCCCTTGGCGGATTTTTTCAACGGCTCAAGGGCTGCGCGGATCACACGCACCGTGCCCATGACGTTGAATTCGTAGTTCGCATACCAGGCGGCATCGTCAAGCTCGCCGAACAGCGCGCGCTGGCTGCCGCCGACCGCGGAGACCAGGATGTCGAGGCGCTCCGTCTGCTGCTGCAGCCAGGACTGCAGCGCGGCCACATCAGCGGCTTTTGTCACATCCGCGGCAAACCAGCGCACCGCGCGTCCGGTGGCGCGCTCCAGTTCCGCTGCCGCCTGCTTCAGCCGGTCCGCGCTGCGCGAGCAGATCATCACCTCGGCGCCCTCTTCCAGCAGCCCCTTCGCGCACTCGTAGCCGATGCCTTCGCTGGCGCCGACGACCAGCGCCCATTCACCCCTGATGCCCAGATCCATGTCTGCCTTGCTCCAAAAAACAGGGCGCCGGCCTGCGGAACAGCGTGTTCCGTTGCCGGCGCCCGGATGACGCCCCGGGTCGGGCCGGACCTATTCGATCTTCGCGCCCGTGAGCTTGATCAGCTTGCCGTATTTCTCGTAGTCGGTTTTCAGCGTGGCGTTGAACTGGTCAACCGTGCTCGGCGCCGGATCCAGCGCCTGGTTCTCGAGGATCTTGATCACCTCGGGCAGCGCCAGCGCCTTGTTCATCTCGGCATTGAGCCGGTCGATGATCGGCTTCGGAGTGCCTGCCGGCGCAAACACGCCGATCCACGGGCTCATGTCATAACCCGGCACCCCCGACTCCGCCAGCGTCGGCACATTCGGCAGCGTCTTGCTCGGCTTGGTCGAACCGAGACCCAGCGGGCGCAGTTTGCCGCTGCGGATATGGTTGATCACAGTGCCCACGGTCGCGAAGGAGGCCTGGGTTTCGCCGGCCATCAGCGCGGTGACCTGCGGCGCGCCGCCCTTGTACGGCACGTGCGTGATGTTGATGCCGGTCATCGAGATCAGCAGCGCCATCTGCAGGTGCGG
>JAEYXO010000374.1 GCA_023431245.1 Pseudomonadota bacterium
CGAAGCATCTCCCTATGATAATTTGCCGCAGCCGGAGTTCCAATGAAAAAACAATCTGTTACGCGCACTCTCAGCCACTTTGATGCGCGCGGCCAGGCATGGATGGTGGATGTCGCGGAAAAACCCGAAACGCAGCGGGTCGCCAAGGCGCGCGGAAGGATCGTGATGCAGCCGGCCACCCTGCGCCTGATCATCGCCGGCAACGCCAAAAAGGGGGATGTGCTGGGTATCGCCAGGATTGCCGGCATACAGGCCGCCAAACAAACCTCCACGCTGATTCCGCTCTGCCACCCGCTGGCGCTGACCCGCGTCGAGGTCGCCTTCGAAATCGATCGCCGGCGTCATGCGGTGAACTGCATCGCCACGGCGGAAACCTTGGGACGCACCGGAGTGGAAATGGAAGCACTGACGGCCGCCAGCGTCGCCCTGCTCACCATTTACGACATGTGCAAGGCCGTGGATCGCGGCATGTGCGTGGACATGCTGCGCCTCGAGGAGAAAAGCGGCGGCAAATCCGGAGACTGGAAGGCGGGCACTCCCCGGAAGCGGTGATTGCGTCTGCCGCGCATGGCGCGCGGCATTGAAATCCATCAATCGCCATAAGCCGGCCCGATGGGTCGATTGATACAGCAAATGCGTAAATTGTTTATGGACAATCCGGATGGCCTTGGCTAGGATAAAACTTAAGCGTCGGCTTATATTCCTTTTCACATGAGGAACGGGCTGATCCGGGTCGCGCGCTCCGGCAACGGCGCCCGCGTCATGGTTCACACCAAAAATCAGCAACAGGAGGAGTCGTCATGAAACACCTACGCCGTGGATTTCTGAAACTGGCAGGCGGCGGTACCGCGCTGGTTGCCCTCGCCGCTGCCGGCCTGCTGAGGCCGCTTGCCGCCTGGGCCGCCCCCTGGAACAAGAACGCCTTTGAATCCAAGGCGACCGCCGATGTCATCAAGAACCTGGGCGCGGGCAACCTGATCGAAAGCAAGGACATCACGATCACGGCACCCGACATCGCCGAGAACGGCGCGATCGTGCCTGTTGCCGTGACCAGCAAAATCCCCAACACCCAGAGCATTGCCATCATCGCCGAGAAAAACCCCTTCCCGCTGGCGGCCAGCGTGGATTTCTCCGGCGGCGGCGAAGGTTATGTGTCGACGCGCCTGAAAATGGGGCAGACCTCGGACGTGCGCGCAATCGTCAAGGCCGACGGAAAGTTCTACACCGCCGTCAAGGAAGTCAAAGTCACGGTCGGCGGCTGCGGCTGATCCGATCCGGCAAACCAGAAAAACAGAGGAGACGGCAATGGCTGACCCGATGAGAATCCGTGCCACGCTGCAGGGCGACACTGCGGACGTGCGCATCCTGATGCGGCACCCGATGGAAACCGGCACCCGCAAGACGGCGTCCGGCGTGGTTCCGCTGCATTTCATCCAGAGCGTCATCGTCCAGCACAACGGCAAGACCGTGATGGATGCGCAGTGGAGCCAGGCCATTTCCCGGGATCCCTTCCTGGGCGTGCGCGTGAAGGGTGCCAAGGCCGGCGACAAGATCACCGTCACCTGGACTGACAACAAGGGCGACAAACGCACCGACGAAGCAACGGTCGCAGCCGGCTCCTGACGGAGCGGCCGTCACGCAGTACCCGAAGCAGAAAATCAATAATAGAAGGAGGAGATCATGGTGAATGTGCGCGGAATCCGCTTTACCGCATGCGCCTCGCTGTGCCTCGCGCTGGCGCTGCCTGCGTCGGCCATGGCGCAGGGCGACCTCTCGGTCGGCCGCAAGATGCTGGTCGAGGACAATCCCGGAGAGCTGTGGATCGACCAGGGCAAGGCCCTGTTCCACCAGAAGCGCGGACCCAAGAACGTTTCGCTGGAACAGTGCGATTTCGGCATGGGACCCGGCAAGCTGGAAGGTGCCGCCGCCCGCCTGCCGCGTTATTTTGCGGACACCGACCGCGTCGAGGACCTCGAAACCCGGCTGCTGACCTGCATGACCCGGCTTCAGGGCTTTGACCGCAACCAGCTGATCAAGCAGGCCATCAGCTCGCCGGCCAGCAAGGGTTCCGACATCGAGGCGCTGGCGCTCTACATCACCTCGCGCTCCAACGGCATGAAGGTCAATGTCTCGCTGAGCCACCAGAAAGAGTACGACATGTACAAGGCCGGCGAATACCTGTTCTTCCGGCGCAGCGGGCAGACCGATTTCGGCTGCGTGCAATGCCACGGCGAACCGGACAAGCGCATCCGCCTGCAGGACCTCATCCACATGACCAGCAAGGCCGGCGCCCAGGAAGTGGCCTCGACCTGGCCGGCCTACCGCGGATCGCATTTCGTCGTGCGCACCATGCAGTGGCGCCTGAACGATTGCGTCTGGCAGATGCGCCTCCCGGACCTCAAGTACGCGACGGATTACTCGATCGCGCTGACGACCTACCTCAACCGCCAGGGCAACGACGCCGTAATCCAGGTGCCCGGCTTCAAACGCTGACAAGGGAGAGGACAAATGAAAAAGACCACCCTGTACAAGTGGATCGCCCTTGCCGCGGCCGGCGCGATGACCGCCGGCTGCGCCAGCTATCCTGACGAAGCCACCACCCGGCAGATGGCGGAAAAAATGGTTTATGACGCCTTCGCCTATTCGCCGGCGCACAAGGGCCGGCTCGACCAGGACCGCTCGCAGCAGATCTGCAGCAAGATCGGCGATGCCAAGCTGACCCAGGCCGAAGCCGCGGAGGTCGTCAAGCTCGCCCGCGCATCGATCCAGTATCCGGCCTCCGGCAAGCTCTACGGCGACTGTAAAATGCGCGACCGGCTCGCGCATGACGGCGCCGGTGACCGCATCCGCAACGGCAAGCTGGAGAACCGCAAGGAGAACGGCGGCCTGTGCCAGAACTGCCATGCGCTGGCCCCGGGGGAAATCAATGTCGGCAATGTCGGCCCGGCGCTGACCGGCTACGGCAAGCAGCGCGGCAACTCCGAGGCCGTGGTGAAGTACACCTACGAAAAAATCTACAACGCCTGGACCTACTTCCCCTGCTCCAACATGCCGCGGCTGGGCGCAACGAAACACCTGACCCCGGAGCAGATCACGCACATGGTGGCTTACCTGCTCGATCCGCAGTCCCCGATCAACAAGTAAACGCCGTTTCCGCGACACGACAGAGGCTTGGGCAACCAAGCCTCTTTTT
>JAEYXO010000382.1 GCA_023431245.1 Pseudomonadota bacterium
TCCATCGGCCGCGGCCCCAGGTCGCGGCCGCCGCCTTCCGGAGCGCCGTCGATGACCAGTGCGTGGCCGCTGCCCGACTCGGCGACAAAACTGACGTTCTCGATCCACTTGATGCGTGCTTTCATGGGTGCTCCCGCGGTCAGCCCTGGAAAATGAGGCGCAAACGATACCAGACTACGCCAATCACTTCGTGAAAAAACAAGGCGCTCTTCAGCAGGGCGCCGGCATCAGGTAGGAGATCGAGCACGCTCGCCGGGCCGCGGGTCGTGTGGGCGGTCGGCGCGGCAATGACCTCGAAACCGGCGCGCTCGAAGGCCAGGCGCGCCCGGGGCATGTGCCAGGCGTGGGTCACGAGGACAACACGCCGGATGTTTTCCGCAGCGAGGATTTCGCGGGTGTAGCGTGCATTCTCCAGTGTGTTGGCCGAGCGGCTCTCGCTCCAGCGCACCGGCACGGCAAATTCGTTCTCGAGCGTCCTTTGCATGGCCTGCGCTTCGCTGCTGGCGGCGCCGTCAGGATTGCCGCCACTGACGAGCAGCGGCAGTCCGCTGCGCCGGTGAAGGGCGGCTGCGTAGCGCCGCCGCACCAGCCCCATTGCATTGACCGTGTTGCCCCCGTACTCCGGGGCCTGGTGATACTGGCCGCCAGCCAGGACCACGATTGCGGCGTCTGCGGGGTAGCCCCCGGGCATTGCCGGGGGGCTTTCCCAGTTCTGCAGCAGGGTGGTGCCGGTCAGCGGCATCGACAGCAGATAGAGGCTGCCGGCGCCGGTGAGCAGCAGCGCGCGCCCGGTCCGGGGCCGGCGGCGGATGAGCGCAAGCCCGGCCGCAAAAACCAGAAGCAGCAGGCCCGGTGGGATCAGCAGGGATGACAGGGTGTTGGTGATTTGCCAGGACAGCATTATTTAAGTTATTGTTTATTATGAGTATATTGTCTCTGGATCGAGGCCTGGGCGGCGTTTTTGCTGCGGTACAGCAGTTTGACACATCCACTTGATTTCCCATAGAATTCGCGGTTTCCCTGAATCACCAGGAACGCGCAGGATCAAGCATGAAGACCTATTCCGCAAAACCCAGCGAAGTGAATCGCGACTGGTACGTTGTTGACGCTTCCGGCAAGGTGCTGGGCCGGCTGGCCGCCGAAATCGCCCACCGCCTGCGTGGCAAGCACAAGCCCGAATTCACCCGTCACATCGACACCGGCGATTTCATCGTCGTGGTCAATGTCGACAAGCTGCGCGTCACCGGCAACAAGGCCAAGGACAAGCTCTACAACCGCCACACCGGTTATCCCGGCGGCCTCTACACCACCAGCTTCGAGAAAATGCACGCCAAGTTTCCGGCGCGCGTGCTCGAAAAGGCGGTGAAGGGCATGCTGCCGAAAGGCCCCCTCGGTTACGCCATGCTGAAGAAAATGAAGGCGTACGCGGGTACCGACCATCCGCATGCCGCACAACAGCCCAAGACCCTCGAAATCCAGGACTAAAAACCATGGCAGTTCAAAAGAACTACGGTACCGGCCGCCGCAAAAGCGCGGTGGCCCGTGTATACCTGCAGCCCGGCAAGGGCAGCATTGTCGTCAACGGCAAGCCGGTGGACGAATTCTTCTCGCGCGAAACCGGCCGCATGGTCGTGCGCCAGCCGCTCGCGCTGATCGAGAGGCTTGATACCTTTGACATCAGCGTCAACGTGACCGGCGGCGGTGAATCCGGCCAGGCGGGTGCGGTTCGCCACGGCATCACCCGTGCGCTGATCGAATATGATGCCGCCCTGAAGCCCGTGCTGCGGAAGGCCGGACTGGTCACCCGCGATGCGCGTGAGGTGGAGCGCAAGAAGGTCGGTTTGCGCAAGGCGCGGCGCCGCAAGCAGTTCTCCAAGCGTTAACGATTCTTGGCAGAACGGTAGTTCGTACAAAGCCGCCCGAGGGCGGCTTTGTCGTCTCTGGCGGCACTGTCGCCGCCGGGCGACGGGTCATGAGGAGTCTGGGAGGATGATCGGAACATGACGGCAAAAATCATCAAGGTCGGTATCGTTGGCGGTACCGGATATACAGGCGTCGAACTGCTGCGCTTGCTGGCACAGCACCCGAACTGCGAACTCCGGGCGATCACCTCGCGCAAGGAGGCGGGTATGCCGGTGGCGGACATGTTTCCCAACCTGCGCCGCAGGGTGAACCTCAGTTTCAGCGAGCCCGCGGCCGCCGGGCTGGACAAATGCGATGTGGTGTTTTTTGCGACGCCCAATGGCGTGGCCATGCAGGAGGCGCGCGCGCTGGTTGATGCGGGCGTCAGGGTGATCGACCTTGCCGCCGATTTCCGCATCCGCGATGTCGCGGTCTGGGAACAGTATTACAAGATGAAGCATGCCTGTCCGGAGCTCGTGGCCGAGGCGGTGTATGCGCTGCCCGAGATCAACCGTGCGGAAATCAGGAAGGCCCGCGTGATCGCCAACCCCGGGTGTTATCCGACCGCGGTGCAGCTGGGCTTCCTGCCGCTGATCGAGGCGGGCTGCGTGGATGACGGGCATCTGATTGCCGATGCCAAGTCCGGCGTGTCCGGAGCCGGGCGCAAGGCCGAGACTCATGTCCTGCACGCGGAAGCGGCTGACAATTTCAAGGCCTACGGGGTGGGCGGTCATCGCCACCAGCCGGAGATCGCGCAGGGCCTTGCACGGGTTGCCGGGCATCCGGTCGGACTGGTTTTCGTGCCGCACCTGACGCCGATGATCCGCGGCATCCATGCCACGCTGTACGCCAGATTGACCAGGGCCGTCGACCTGCAGGCCTTGTACGAAAAACGGTATGCAGGGGAGGCCTTTGTCGATGTCATGCCTGCCGGCAACCATCCGGATACGCGCTCGGTGCGTGGCGCCAATACCTGCCGCATTGCCGTGCACCGGCCGCAGGGTGGCGATACCGTGGTTGTGCTGTCGGTGATCGACAACCTGGTCAAGGGGGCCGCAGGGCAGGCGGTGCAGAACATGAACATCCTGTTCGGCCTGGCGGAAGACACCGGTTTGACGCAGGTCGCGCTGTTGCCCTGACTGCATGAAGCGCTTTTTCAGGACTTTCGCGCGGCGATTCGGCATCGATGCACCGAAGCTGGCGGTGCGTCCGCACATGCCCTGGTACTGGCGCTGGTCCGCGCTTGCGGCCGGCGGAGCGCTGGTGGCCGGCGTGGCGTGGTTCACCTACGACTTCGGGCTGGAATATGCGGGCTTTCGCCAGGGCGAGGCGGCGCGCCTGCGGGCACAGCTCAACGAGACCGTGCTCAAGCAGCAGGGCGAACTGGCGGAGCTGAATGCGCGGATCGCGGCGGCGGAGCGCCAACTGCAGATCGAGCGTGCAACCTTCGTCGATCTGGAGCGGCAGGTGAAGAACCTGTCCCAGGAAAATGCCCGGCTTCAGGAAGATCTCGCTTTTTTCCAGTCGCTGACGGCGACCGGCAAGGACGGTGCCATCAGCGTCAACCGTTTCCGCCTGATGCCGGAAACGGTGCCGGGCGAATACCGCTACCAGCTGCTGCTGGTGCAGACCGGCGAGCGCGCCAAGGAGTTCAACGGCCGCCTGCAGTTCGTATTGAATCTGCAGCAGGATGGCCGTAAAGTCGTGCTCGTGATGCCGCCGCCCTCCTCGCCGCCGGCGAAGGAATACCAGGTCAGCTTCAAACTGTTCCAGCGCGTCGAGGGCATGTTCCGGATCGCCCCGGACGCCGCGGTCAAGGGGCTGCAGGTTCGCGTGTTCGAGGGCAATTCCGACGCGCCGCGGCTGACGCATAATGTCACCATTTCCTAGCAGGAGGTCATCATGTTCGGCAACAAGCCCAGCAAACCCCAGAACCGCATTGACTGCCTGATCGGTGCCGGCACCGTGATCGACGGAGACCTGACCTTTGATGGCGGTTTGCGCGTTGACGGCCATGTGCACGGAAATGTGATCTCCGCCGAGGGCAAACCGGGCACGCTTGTGCTGTCGGAGGCCGCACGGATCGAGGGCGAAATCCGCGTTTCCCATGTGGTTATCAACGGCACGGTCGTGGGGCCGGTGCATGCGGCCGATTACGTCGAACTGCAGAGCAAGGCGAATGTCACAGGGGATGTCTACTACCGGACCCTGGAAATGCAGCTGGGGGCCGTGGTCCAGGGCAGGCTGGTTTACCAGGATGACGTCAAGGCCGACAAGATCGTCAAGTTCAAGCCGGCTTCGGCCGAGTAAGCCGGACGGTCCGGGACTATAATGGTATGAACGGCCCGCCGGGGCCAAACCGATTCAGGAGCAAGCGATGAATGCAGTCACCGAAGTTCTGCCCGACCCGCTGGTATTTACCGAGAATGCCGCGTCCAAGGTCCGGCAGCTGATCGAGGAGGAAGGCAATTCCGAACTCAAGCTGCGGGTGTTTGTCACCGGCGGCGGCTGTTCCGGATTCCAGTACGGCTTTACTTTTGACGAAGCGGTCAACGAGGATGACACTGCGTTGCAGAAGGGCGGTGTCACGCTGCTGATTGATCCGATGAGCCTGCAGTACCTGACCGGCGCGGAAATCGACTATCAGGAGAACGTCGAAGGCGCGCAGTTCGTGATCAAGAACCCCAATGCCAGCTCGACCTGCGGCTGCGGCTCGTCGTTTTCCGCCTGAACGATTTCCGGGCGCAGACAAAACGGGAGGCTTGGCCTCCCGTTTTGTTTTGGTGCTGACCTAGGCCGGGTAAATGGCGCCGAGTACCCGCAAACCCCCTGCTCCGGTAACCTCCGGCAGGTTTCCCGGTTCCGCCGCGAGCGTGCGCTGCGCCAGCCAGGCAAACGCCGCGGCTTCCACCGATTCCGCGGAGATGCCGAGTTCGTCGGTCAGTCCCAGCTTACGGTCGGTGAGGAGTGCCGCCAGCCGGCGGAACAGGCTGGTGTTGCGGGCGCCGCCGCCGCACAGATAAACCTCGGCCGCATCCGTGCAGTGGCTCTCGATCGCGCGCGCGATGGCGGCCGCCGTCAGCTCGCACAGTGTCGCCTGCACATCAACCGGCTGTTCATCCCCGGTCAGCAGCTTGCGCAGGGCCTGCAGATTGAACAGTTCGCGCCCCGTGCTTTTCGGCGGCGGGCGCTCGAAAAACCCGTTGCCGAGCAGTCGTTGCAGCAGCTCCGGCAGCAGCCTGCCCTGCGCGGCCCAGGCTCCGCCGGCGTCGAAGGGGAGATCCCTGTGTGCGGCAATCCAGCCGTCCATCAGCACATTGCCGGGGCCGCAGTCGAAACCGGTGACCTGGCCGCCGGGTGGCAGATGGGTGATATTGGCGATGCCGCCGATATTGACGATCACGCGGGACTGTTCCGGGTGCGCGAATACCGCCCTGTGGAAGGCCGGAACCAGCGGTGCGCCTTCGCCGCCGGCGGCGATGTCACGGCTGCGGAAATCGCAGACCACGCGGATGCCCGACAGTTCGGCGAGCAGCGCGCCATTGACCAGCTGCACCGTATAACCTTCCTGCGGATTGTGGCGCACGGTCTGGCCATGGCAGCCGATGGCCGAGATGTCTCCGGCGCCGGTGCCGGACTGCGCCAGCAGGGTGCGTACTGCTGTGGCGTAACCCAGCGACAATGCATTGGCCGCCAGCGCGGCCCTGTGCAACTCGTCGGCACCGGACTGGTTCAGCAAAAGCAGCGTATCGCGCAGTTGCGGCGGAAACGGCTGATGACTGTGATGGCGAAGCCGCGGTGCGGCGGCAAGATCCACGAGCACGGCATCAATCCCGTCCATGCTGGTGCCGGACATCAACCCGATGAACAGGCCGGGCATCGCCGCCAAGGATCAGTTTGCGGACGTGGTGCGGATCTGCCGCAGCAGCGCCAGGCGTTCTGACATCGGCTGCGCCACCGCTTCGAAAGCGGCGCGATGCTGCGGCGCCAGCGGCGGCGCAGGCGGCATCGCCACCCGCAGGGGGTCCTGGTGAACGTTGTTGATGCGGAACTCGTAGTGCAGATGGGGGCCGGTGGCCATGCCGGTGCTGCCGACGAAGCCGATGATTTCCCCCTGGGAAACCCGCTTGCCTTTGTGCATGCCGGGGGCAAAACGCGACAGGTGCGCGTACCAGGTCGTGAATCTCGACTGGTGCCGGATCACCACCAGATTGCCGTACCCGCCCTGGCGGCCCACGAACTCGACGACGCCGCTGCCGGTGCTTTTGACCCGGGTGCCCGTGGGCGCCGCATAATCGACGCCGCGGTGCGCGCGCCAGGTCTTCAGCACCGGGTGGAGACGCGCATTGCTGAAGCCGGAACTGATGCGGGAGAACTCCAGCGGCGAGCGCAGGAAGGCCTTGCGGATGTTCTTGCCGTCGAGCGTGTAATAACCGCCGCCCTGGCCGTCGCCGCCGTCAAACCAGACGGCGTGGAAGGTTTTGCCCTGGTTGACGAATTCGGCCGAGAGCAGCCGTCCTGCCTTGATCGGTTCGCGCTGGTGATACTGCATCTCGTACACCGCCGAAAACCGGTCGCCGCGGCGCAGGTCCCGGTGGAAATCGATGTCCGTGGAAAAGATGTCGGCGATCTGGACC